>NZ_CBFIEP010000076.1:0-4815 GCF_965661635.1 Pseudemcibacter sp.
CAAATATTGCTGTCGCCCAAGAAGGCGAATGGCAACAAATCTTTAACGGCAAAGATTTAGAGGGATGGACCATTAAATTTTCCGGCCAAGAAATTGACGTTAATTTCCGCAACACTTTTCGCGTTGAAGATGGCATGATGCGTGTCGTTTATGATAATTATAAAACCTTTGATGATGCCTACGCTCATATTTATTATAAGGAAAAATTATCCCATTACCGTTTGAAAATGGAATATCGATTTACGGGTACGCAAACACCAGAATCCGAAGTTTGGAATAACCGAAATAGCGGCGTTATGTTTCATAGCCAATCACCACAAAGTATGTATTTTGATCAGGATTTCCCAGCATCCGTTGAAGCACAGTTTCTTGGTGGGTTAAGTGATGGTAATGAACGCCAAACCGCAAACATCTGCACACCCGGCACTGACTTTCATATTGATGGCAAGCTTTACAGTGAACACTGTTATCGATCAACATCTAAAACCTATCACGGTGATCAGTGGGTCGAAGTCGAAATCGAAGTGCGCGGCGATGAAGTCATAAAACATTTTGTGAATGGTGAACTGGTATTTGAATATGAAAAAACACGCATCATTCCAAACGAAGAAGACAGCGCACATTTCATAACAGAACCGCTCCCGCTTAAAGAGGGGTATATCGCCCTTCAAGCAGAAAGCCATCCTATCGATTTTCGAAATATCATGTTGATGAAGCTAAAGTAATCTTCACAAATATAGCAAAAAACTGACATGAGACTGTAACAAACGCCACGTATTAAATCCCCATGTTTACTGGATGACAGGAGCTAAACATGGAAATACTTAAGTTTAACAGTCTTGAAGTTCGCTTAGCAGAAAATGATACCGAAATTGAAGCCGCACAGGCGCTACGCTACCATATATTCTATGAAGAAATGGGGGCCAAACCATCCACAAAGTGTAAAGCCTTAAAACGTGATATAGATACGTATGATGCAGTCTGCGATCATCTTTTGGTTATCGATACTGAAAAAGGCACCCAAGAAAACCCATGTGTTGTTGGCACCTATCGATTACTGCGTGGAAATATTGCAGCCGTGACCACCGGATTTTATTCCGAACAAGAATTTGATTTATCGAATATTGCTTATGCGCCTGAAGAAATCCTTGAGCTTGGCAGATCTTGTATTGATGGAAATTATCGCCGAAAAGGCGCGATGCAATTACTGTGGCGGGGTATTAGCGAATATATTGAAACATACGGCATTAAAATCATGCTAGGCTGCGGCAGTATCCATGGAACAGATATCGCGCAATCCGAAAAAGTTTTATCATATCTGCATCACTATCATCTTGCGCCTAAATCTATTCAGCCAAAAGCACATGAAGATCGGTTCCAACAGATGGATATTTTGAATAAAAATGCCATTTGTCCTGACACAATTCAATCGGAACTTCCGCCCCTTTTAAAAGGATATCTAAGAGTAGGTGGCTACGTCGGATTAGGCGCAGTCATTGATCAACAATTCAACACGATTGATGTTTGCATTGTTGTTGAAACTGAAAATATCACAGGAAAATATAAATCGCACTTTACCCGTGATCGAAAATCAACAAGCAAACCAACCAACCTTATAGCAGCAGAATAAAATGTTTATCGCCAACATTAGAGCCGTAAGTAAATTAACATCAATTTTCATTGTGTTACTATTATTACTTCCCCCTTATATCATCACATTTCCGTTTGGGAATTCGTTCAGACGTGCATTTTCATATCCTTTCTTCAAAGTCTGTCTAATATGCAGCGGAATAACGGTAACCATTAAAGGTAAAAAACCTGGAAAAGATGCAAACTTTTACATTTCAAACCATGTATCCTATTTAGACATCCCACTTCTTGCTACGGTAGCAGACGGCATATTTGTTGCAAAAGCCGATGTTTCTAAATGGCCCGTCATTGGCACGCTCGCCAAGTTAAGCCGCACTCTTTTTGTTAGCCGCAAGGCAGTTAATACCCTTAAAGAAAGAAACGAAATCGCCAAACGTTTAAAAAGCGGTGAGAAAATTTTTCTATTTCCAGAAGGAAGCAGCAGTAACGGTCAAGAATTACTCAACTTCAAACCCGGTTTGCTTTCATCTGCTCTGCCGCCATATACAAAAAGTCAAATGGTCATCCAGCCGCTTTCAATAATTTATGGACCTAACAACGACCAATCGGTAAGAGATAAATATGCATGGTATGGTGATATGGACCTAGCGCCACATGTTTGGAATTTATTAAAAAGCAATATCAAACAAGAAGTCATCATTAAGTTTCATCCACAAACATGGCCCTCTTCATTTCAAGATCGTAAGACACTTGCACAATGGGCACACCGCCAGATCAAGTCGGGGCTAGACGCTGAATTTAACAATTGCCCTAAAGCCGCTTAAAGAAAATAATCATCATTTGCTATCAATTTAAAAAATAATAAAATAATATTGCTTTAAATAATTAAACGCAGGTTAAATTTGAGCAATATTGAAAAAACAGTCATGGGCGTTGATCTTGGTACCCAAAGTATCAAGGTCATAATCTATGATTTTGAAAATAAGAAAATCATCTCCACTAAATCTCAAAGTTATGAATTGATCTCCAAAGAAGATGGTTCAATGGAGCAACAAGCAAGTTGGTGGATTGACGGTTTTGAAAAATGTCTTGAAAATATTGATGATAAATTAAAAAAAACGGTCATTGCCATTGGCGTATCTGGTCAGCAACATGGTTTTGTCCCTATTGATAAGAACGGTGCCGTGCTAGCTCCCGTAAAATTATGGTGCGATACAGCAACCGAACTTGAATGCCATGAAATTATGGACCATGTTAGTGGCGTGGAAAAAACCATAAAAATTGCCGGAAATTCAATTGCTGTCGGATATACAGCATCAAAAATTCGTTGGTTAATGAAAAACAATAAAAGTGCTTATGATCAGATGGCGACAATCTTATTGCCGCATGATTATTTAAATTTCTATCTTAGCGGAAAAAGAACCATGGAATATGGCGATGCTTCAGGGACCGGGCTTCTCGATATTTACAAAAGAAAATGGTCTGATGAATTAATTGCCGCACTTGATCAGGATCGCGATTTAAAACCATGTTTACCAGAACTTATCAATGCCGATAATATTAATGGCATCATTAGCCCGGAAATTGCTGATGCTTATGGGTTAAACCGAAATGTTATCATTTCATCAGGTGGCGGCGATAACATGATGGCCGCAATTGGTACCGGAAATGTCAAAACGGGCATGCTAACCGCAAGCCTCGGCACATCAGGCACACTATTCGCCTATCATAATAAACCTGCAATTGATCCAGATGGTGACCTTGCCGCATTCTGTTCCTCCACGGGTGGATGGCTGCCCCTTCTTTGCACTATGAATTGCACTGTGGCAACAGAACAAATGCGTGATTTACTCGAAGTGGATCTTGAACAATTTGAAAAACTTGCGTCCTTTATAAAACCCGGTTCGGGCGGTGTCATCACAGTTCCATTTTTTAACGGTGAACGCACGCCAGCCCTTCCAAAAGCCAAAGCGTCCATCTTTGGGTTGGACAGCAATAATACGACCAATGCGCACTTCATACGTTCTGCAATGGAAGCCGCCATATTCAATTTAAAAGCGGGCCTTGATGCTTTTAAAAGGTGTGGCATGACTTTTAATGCGGTTACCTTAACCGGCGGAGGCAGTAAAAGTGCTCTATGGCGTCAAATCTGCGCTGATATTTTAAATCTTCCGGTTCGAGTTTTATCCACTGAGGAAAATGCCGCTTTCGGTGCTGCGCTTCAAGCGCTTTGGGCCTATCAAAAATATAATGCCGCACCCATTTCCATAGAAAAAATCGTTGACGATCATTTAAAAGAAAATAAGATCAAAAGCTGTTCCCCAAACAATGAAACCGTAAAAACATATGAAACGGTTTACAAAAATTATCAATCATTCGTTAAACTGATTACAGCACATTACCAATAGAAAGACTTACTCATGACAAATATATTTATTGGCAACAAAGAATATTTCAGCGGCATCCCAAAAATTAAATATGAGGGTGCTGGTTCTGATAATCCATTATCCTTTAAATATTATGATGAGAATAAAATGATCGGCGGCAAGTCGATGAAAAAACACCTTCGTTTTGCCGTTTGTTATTGGCACACATTTTGTGGGACTGGCGCCGACCCATTTGGACCCGGTACCCAAGTTTTTGAATGGGATAAATCCGACGATCCGCTTACAGCGGCACAAAATAAAATGGATGCGGCCTTTGAACTTTTTACAAAGCTAGGAACGCCCTATTACTGTTTTCACGATATTGACATGGCACCAGATTCACCAAATGTTTTAGAGCGTGAAAAAAACCTGCAAAAAATGGTAACCTCTGCGAAAGAACGGCAAAATGAAACGGGCGTTAAGCTTCTTTGGGGAACGGCTAATGTTTTTAGCAACCCTAGGTACATGAATGGCGCCTCAACAAACCCAAATTTCGAAGTCTTAACCCACGCTGCAGCACAAGTTAAGGCGGCCATAGATGCCACGATTGAACTTGGTGGTGAGAATTACGTTTTCTGGGGCGGCCGCGAAGGATATATTTGCCTTCAAAACACTGATACTAAACGCGAACTGGAACATTTAGCACAATTCTTAACCACCGCCCGAGATTATGGTCGCGCAAATGGTTTTAAAGGAACATTTTTAATTGAACCAAAACCCATGGAACCAACAAAGCATCAATATGATTTTGACGCTCAAACCGTCATAGGCTTCTTACGTCATCATGGCCTTGATCAGG
>NZ_CBFIEP010000077.1:0-9815 GCF_965661635.1 Pseudemcibacter sp.
TTCATTTTTGCGGTAAACCGTCACAGCCAACCTTTCCATATTGTGCGAACCACTGCGTAGAAGCATACCAAGTACAGCAACCACGCAAAACACGCCGCAATACGCGTCGCCGTATCATGGCAACACCGGTTAAATAACAAATTTTTCTTTTTTAATTACGATTGCAAGCGAGCTTTATTCATATTAAGCTCGCTTTTGTCGTTATGGGGAAAATAAATATAAGAGGAAATAAAATGAAGACATTGTTTAAATCACTGTTGCTTGTCGTCAATGTAATTGCATTCATCGCAGTGCCGGTTAAAGCTCAGGAATATAATCCTGCAAGTTTTTCTTCGCGTGATGGGTTTGTTCCGGTTGTTGGCAAAAACGGTATGGTAACCGTGCGTGAAACGATCGCTGCTGAAATTGGTGCGGAAATTCTTGAAAAAGGCGGTAACGCGGTTGATGCTGCTGCGGCGGTTGGTTTTGCGCTTGCGGTTACGTATCCACAAGCCGGTAATATTGGCGGTGGTGGATTTATGGTTGTACATATTGCCGACAAAAATGAAACGGTTGCCATTGATTACCGTGAAATGTCCGCAGGAACAGCCAGTCACGACCTTTATGTTGTTGATGATAAAGTTGATAATAAGCTTGCAAAATATCACCGTAAATCATCAGGCGTTCCCGGAACCGTTATGGGTATGGCGCTAGCAATTGAGAAATACGGAACACTTAGTTTAAATGATGTTCTTGAGCCAGCCTATAAACTCGCGAAAGATGGTTTTCCTGTTTATACACAGCTTGAAGCATCACTCATTCGCAGTAAAGAGCGTCTTGGTGCGGATCCAGCTGCTTCAAAGGTTTTTTATAAAGCGGACGGTAGTAATTATAAAACAGGTGAAATCCTCGTTCAGGAAGACTTAGGATGGTCCATTAAACAGATTATGGATAATGGCGTTGATGCTTTTTATAAAGGTGAGATCGCTGAACGAATTTCTGCCGATATGGCGGCGAACGATGGTATTTTAACCATGGATGATTTCGCGGCTTATAAAGTTTATGAACGTGAGCCGGTTTGGGGTTCATATAAAGGATATGATATTGCGACAATGCCACCTCCATCATCAGGAGGAATGCATATGGTTCAAATGATGAATATGCTTGAAAATGACGATCTTAAATCAATGGGTCATAATTCAGCTGCGACACTTCATCTATATATCGAAAGTATGCGTCAGGCTTATGCTGATCGCTCACTTTATGCGGGTGATCCTGCGTTCTTTAATATTCCGGTCGATAAATTAATTGATAAAGAATATGCAAAAGAAATTCGTGCCCGTATTCCTATGGATCGTGCCCGCGACAGCTCGGAAGTGGCACCGACCAAAAACCTTGCTTATGAAAGCCCAGAAACAACCCATTATTCCGTTATGGATAAATGGGGTAATGCGGTAAGTAATACATATACGCTGAACTTCGGTTTTGGTAATGGTATCATGGCAGAAAACACAGGAATATTACTTAATAATGAACTTGATGATTTTGATCATGAACCCTATAAGCCGGACGCAAATGGTAACATTAGTGGTAAAGCAAACGCACAAGAACCGCACAAGCGTCCTCGTTCATCAATGACACCGACTATTGTGTTTAAAGATGGTAAACCATTCCTAGTAACCGGATCACCGGGCGGTGGCACAATCATTAACACCGTTTTCCAAACGGTCATGAACGTGATTGAATTTGATATGAATGTGGCAGCAGCAAGCAGTAAGCCACGTATCAATCATCAATGGATGCCTGACATGACCACTATCGAAGCTGGTGTTAGTCAGGATACCCTTAATATCCTTGAAGGAATGGGGCATAAATTCAATGCTGGCCGCCGTACACTCGGTAGCACGAACAGTATCGTATACCGCGATGGTTGGTTTTATGGTGCTCATGATCCGCGCAGTATGAATGCGGCGACCATTGGGATTGAATAAGATTACTTGATATAATTAATTAAAGGCGGGTCATTCGATCCGCCTTTTTTGTTGGTTCATATATGAATATTCGTTAGAGTGATATTTCATTTTATTTTCAAGGCTGACACTATGATTAAAAATATAATTACCGCTATTTCAATTTTTGTATTTGTGACAAGTTTTTCCGTTGCACAAGAAAAGCCCTTACCAGATTATGATGCTGTCGATGGATTTGTACCGATAATCGGATCAAAAGGAATGGTGAGTAGTCGACGTAAAATTGCGACAAAAGTTGGCGCTGATATATTAGAGCAAGGCGGCAACGCCATTGACGCGGCAGCGGCCGTTGCTTTCGCGCTTGCGGTTGTCCATCCCGAAGCCGGAAACATTGGCGGCGGCGGGTTTATGGTTTTACATAAAGCGGATCAAAACCTCACTACAACAATTGATTACCGTGAATATGCTGCCGATCGTGCGACACATGATATGTATGTTGTTGATGGTAAAATTGATCATTTCCTTTCATTTCAAAGCCGAAAATCAGTTGGGGTGCCGGGTACGGTGTCTGGCATGGCGATGGCCGTTGAAAAATACGGTACAATGTCATTAGCGGATGTAATTAAACCGGCATATGACCTTGCAAAAAATGGATTTAAGGTTGGGCGCCATTTGGAGCGTACATTTGAAACCCACAAGGAAAAATTGACTGCAGCACCAGAAACAAGAGCCGCTTTTTTCAAGCCGGACGGAAGTAATTATTATTTTGGCGATACGCTTATTCAAAGTGATCTTGCGCAATCATTAAAAATGATCATGGATGACGGTGTTGATGCTTTTTATAAAGGGGAGATCGCCCGTAAGATTGTAGCGGATCAAGAAAAGTATGACGGTATTATCACCATGAAAGATATGGCGGATTATCAGCCAGTTGAAAGAGAACCGGTTCGCGGAACATATAAGGGATATGAAATTGCCGCCATGCCACCCCCATCATCTGGTGGCGTTCACGTGATGCAAATGTTAAATATGCTTGAAAATGATGATATCAAATCAAAAGGGCATAATAGTGCCGCAACCCTTCATTTATATATTGAAGCAATGCGTCAGGCCTATGCGGACCGTAGTCTTTATACAGGTGATCCTGCCTTTTTTGACGTGCCGGTTGATAAATTAACGGACAAAACATACGCCCAAGAAACCCGTGCGCGTATTCCAATGGACCGTGCAAGAAAATCATCTGAACTTGCACCGACAAAAGGGCTCCAGTCAGAAAGTCCGCAAACAACACATTTTTCAGTAATGGATAAATGGGGCAATGCCGTCAGTAACACTTATACAGTTAACTATGGTTTCTATGAGGGCATGATGGCAGGGGGAACTGGAATTGTGCTTAATAATGAAATGGATGATTTTGATCACTTACCCTATGAGCCCGATGTTAACGGAAATATAAGCGGTAAAGCAAATGCGCAGGAGCCACGTAAACGCCCAAGATCATCAATGACACCGACCATAGTTTTAAAGGATGGCGTGCCGTTTTTATTAACCGGAAGCCCGGGGTCATCAACCATCATTAATACGGTTTTTCAAACGATTATGAATGTGATTGAATTTGATATGAATATAGCTGCCGCCAGCAGCAAACCAAGAATAAATCACCAATGGATGCCGGATATTGTCGAGGTGGAAAGTAGCCTTAATAAAGATACGATGAATATACTTAAAGATATGGGGCATAATCTGGTTTATCGCGCCGACAGTAATACATATGGGTTCATGACTTTAGGGGAAACCGCAAGCATTGTTTATAAGGATGGTTTCTTTTTTGGCGCACATGACCCCCGTAATATGGATGCGGGTACGATCGGACTTGAATAATTTTCGGAATATTTCCTGATCTAACGGACTAAAACTCTGCAAAATCGGATCAATACCGGAAACGGTAGCAGTACGCCTTTTTCTTTTGCAGAATCATTTTTAATGGTTAGAGTGTTTTCATTGAACACATTGAGAGAGAAATAATGAAATCAAAAATTTTAGTTTTAGTAACGTTTTTCGCAGGTTTTGTCGTCAGTCCTGCATTAGCGCAAATGGGTGATGGTGGTGCTGCAAACACACCGCGTCTTAACACTACGGACCGTTTTGTTCCTGTAATTGGACGTAACGGTATGGTTACATCACGCGAGAAAATGGCTTCACAGGTTGGGGCAGATATTCTTAAAGCAGGCGGTAATGCCGTTGATGCAGGTGTGGCCGTTGGTTTTGCCCTTGCAGTAACTTACCCACAAGCCGGAAATATTGGTGGCGGCGGATTTATGGTGATCCACCTCGCAGAAGAAAATAAATCAATTGCAATTGATTACCGTGAAATGGCACCAAGCAGAGCGCACCGTGACATGTATCTTAACGAAGATGGATCTGTTGATAATGACCGTTCTAAATATGGTGCCCTAGCGGCAGGCGTGCCAGGCACCGTTGCAGGAATGGTTCATGCACTTGAAAATTACGGTACAATGAGCCTTGCTGAAGTTATCAAGCCAGCATATGACCTCGCGAATGATGGTTTTCCAATGTATAACTATCTGCAAAGCTCACTTAATGGCCGTAAAGAACGTTTGATGGAAAACGAAGCGGCCGCAAAAGTTTTCTATAAAGCAGATGGTTCATCGTATGATTATGGCGAAGTTCTAAAACAAAAGGATCTTGCTTGGTCATTAAAGCAGATCATGGATGGCGGTAAAGACGCTTTTTATAAAGGCGAAATTGCAAAACGTATTGTTGCAGATCAAAAAGCACATGGTGGTTTAATTATGATGGACGATATGGCCGCTTATGTTGCCAAAGAACGTCCTGCTATTGTTGGCGAATATAAAGGCCATAAAGTGGTTACAATGCCACCACCTTCATCAGGTGGTGTTCATCTTGTCCAAATTATGAATATGCTTGAAAATGATAACTTAAAAGAAAAAGGTCATAACAGTGCAGCGACACTTCATCTTTATATTGAAGCGATGCGTCAAGCTTATGCGGACCGTAGTAAATATTTAGGTGATCCTGATTTTTCTGATGTTCCTGTTGCGGAATTAACAAGTAAAGAATATGCGGCACTAACACGTGCACAAATTCCAACTGATAAATCACGTCGTTCAACCGATGTTGCACCAGCGCTAAACTTAATTGCTGAAAGCCCTGATACAACTCATTATTCCGTAATGGATAAGCATGGAAATGCGGTTAGTAACACATATACGCTGAACTTTAGTTACGGCAATCACATGATGGCTGAAGGAACAGGTATCATGATGAACAATGAAATGGATGATTTCTCTGCGAAGCCAGGTACACCAAATGGTTACGGCCTAATCGGTGGTGAAGCAAACAGCGTTCAACCAAAGAAGCGTCCATTATCATCAATGACACCGACTATTGTCCTAAAAGATGACAAACCGTTTTTCGTAACCGGTAGCCCGGGTGGTAGTACGATTATTACTGTTGTGCTTCAAAGCGTATTCAACGTTCTTGAGTTCGATATGAATGCGATGCATGCGCTTGCTGCGCCGCGTATCCATCATCAATGGTTACCTGATGCGGTTATGGTTGAAGAAGGTGTGAGCAAAGATACAACTGATATTCTTAAGAATATGGGGCATGTATTAGCGCCAATGCGTTTCACACTTGGTTCACTAAGCACAATTATGTATCGTGATGGTATATTTTATGGCGCGTCTGATATCCGTAGTATGGATTCTGGTGCTGTAGGCGTAGATTAAATCATTAAATATAATATAGAAAAAGGCGGCTTAATTAAAGCCGCCTTTTTTATTTTATATTCTCGAAGATCATAAATGCTAAAGCATTGAGAATAATAACACTTAATCCACCTATCCAGAAAACTGGCTGCGATAAGATATATTCTGGTCCCAGTCTTAATGAAGTAAATATCACCCCCAGATGGATAATAAGAACTATAATTCTAAAAACTGAAATGAAGTCTCTCTTTAAAAAATTTCCCCGCCAAAAAATAATAAATGCTACAAATTGAATTGGTAAGTATAATTTTATTATTTACCAATAATTTAAAAATTCGGTCACCTGATTCCAATAAAACTTTATATTCACTTCTGAAGTAAAATAAAAATAACCAAATATATAAAAGCCTATTAGAAGCCCTAAGACATCAGCTAATGTATAAAGTAACCAAAATTTTATTGATCGAATACTAAAATAATCTTTCAACATATTATTTGCCCCAATTTCATTTCATAAGCAGTATACGTATTAAATAATTACTAGATAAGGTTTATTTTAACAGCTTACAATTTTCTCCATGCCTTTACCTGCAAAGCTATTGATGCGCCAGCCTTGTTCGACTTTTTCCATGATATAGACGGTACCGTTCATTCTGATGATGCTGTCATCATCGGCACGGCGGGTGTTATAGCCGCTAACGAATGCCGTTCTTGGTGATAGAACGTAAATATTTTGAATGGTAAATTCTGAGCGGTCATATTCGGGGTTATTCTTTTTAATTTCAGCAAATGAATCGAAATAATTTTTATTTGATGCTTCAGGTGTCATGAAAATTCGGTCTGTACCTAAGATTTTCCATGGAATAGTATGTGTTTCCGTAGGAAACTTATCCATCTGATTTGCGGAGAAATATTTATAATAGCGATTAACGATTAATGTCACTTCTTCTTTGATCTGGATTTCTTGAGAAGGGGGGACAAAACTCGGGTCGAATTGCTGTGAAGATACACTGGTACTCATCACGCAAAGCGCGACTATTGTTGTAAGTAAAGTTTTCATTTATTCCTCCTGTTGAGTTTTAGACTTAAAGAAACTGTTTAAGGGCTTCTCTGTAATATCGGCTTGCTTGTAATTCTGATCCGTTTTTAAGCGTGATAAGATATTTACCACCCGCATTAGAGGCCAGTTTTTCAATCATATTAATATTAACGATGGTTGATCTATGGATACGTTTAAAGATATCAGGTTCTAACCGCTTTTCCATATTTTTCATAGTTTCGCGTAAAATATGAGTTTTGCCGGATGTATGAAGGCACATGTAATCACCAGCAGCATCAATCCATTCAATGGTTGAGACATCAACCAAAGTGATTTCACCGCGGTCTTTGATGTTAAAATGGCTTTCGAACTGTTTCTTTGAGGCAATATCGTCTAACGTTAATATTTCAGACAATTCGATTTCAGGGGGCGTGTCTAATGATCTTATTAAATCAATAAGACGCGCATTTTGTTCAATGGCTATATGTTCTGAAATTTGTTCACGGACTTTAATAATTGCTTGTTCTAGGCGTTCTTCTTCAATAGGTTTAAGCAGATAATCCGATGCATGCGCATCAAATGCTTGTATGGCATATTTATCAAATGCTGTTGCGAATATAATAATTGGTAATTCTTCATTAGCGAGCGCTTTTACAACATCAAAGCCGTTCATTCCTGGCATTTGAATATCCAGAAATACGAGATCTGGTTTTTCCGCACGAATTTTTTTAACGGCTTCCCGCCCATTGGATGATGTGCCAACAATTTCAATATCCTCAAAAGGCTTTAGTCGAATATTTAAACCTTGTAAGGCGAGGGGTTCATCATCAACCAAAAGGGTGCGAATTTTTTTCATTTTATTCCGTTTCGTTTTCTTTTAATTCAAAGGGGATATCAATTGATATTTTTACGCCGCCTTCTTCGCGGTTTTTAATGTCAATATTATGATCACTTGGATATAATTCTTTCAACCTATTTTTTGTATTTGCGAGGCCAACACCGCTCGAATTTTCATCATAGATCGGTTTTTCGCCAGTCTCATTTAAACCTGGGCCATTATCGCACATGGTAATAGATAATCGATTATCGTTTTTTTCAACATTCAAAGATATTGTTCCGCCATTTTCCATTGGTGCAATGGCATATTTAATTGCATTTTCTATTAAAGGCTGCAGTAATAGACTTGGGATTAAAGCATGATTGGCTTCTTCGGTTACATTAAAATCCGTTTTCAATCTGTCTTGAAAACGTACTTTTTCAATATCAAGATAAAGCCATAAGGCATAGACCTCTTCTTCAATGGTAATTTTTTGCTGTGGCTGATTTACTAGGCTAAACCTTAAAAAGGCACTTAATTTTGTGAGCATGCCGTTTGCTTCTTTGGTTTGTTCACCAAGCACCAATGTTGATATGGCATTTAAAGTATTGAATAAGAAATGCGGGTTTAACTGATATCTTAGCATTTGCAGTTGCGATTGGTGGGCTTGGGCAACAGCTTGCAGGGTCATTTCTTTTTGTTCAAGAAGCAAAAAATGATAATTTATGATGAAATATGCACCGGTCCATATAAGAAGCACAAAAACGTCATAAAGCGTTCTACCGGCGAATTCATTTACTTGTAAGTCAATGAAATAAATCTGCACGACGATCCATATATCAATGACGCTCAAAATGATTGCGGAGATCACTATGCACGTGATTACAGAAAGAACCATGGTAGAAGCGGGGAGATTACTTTGCCTAAGTTTGCGATAAATAAGCCGCAAGATGACGGTAATGATAAAACCGCTGATGACAGAAGCGGCGACGATAATTTGAAAATTTATATCGTCGCCGAGTGCGAAAGAGTTTAATGCGCGAGTGGCCCCAAAAGCGAGCCACCCGGCAATTTGTAGTTTCCAAAATAAGCTTTCTTTTTGCTTATATTGTTTTTCAATAAAGTTTTCCAATGGACCTCTTTATTTGACGTTTGATACAATATGAACGTCTTGTTGTGGGTAAGGGAAACTAATTTTTTTATCATCAAAGCGATGTTTGATTTCTTTTGTAAGCGCCGCTTTAAGTGGCCAGTAATTACCACTGGCAGTCCAGGCACGCACTACAATATCAACTGAGCTAGCACCTAATTCACCTACAAAGATTGACGTTGCTGGATCTTTAAGAACGCGATCATCTGCATCACATACTGATCCGATTTCAGCGATTGCTTTATCAATATCATCATCATACCCAATACCAATGACGAGATCGACACGACGGTTTTCGTTAGATGAAAAGTTTTTAATTGATGAGCCCCAAATTTGGCTATTTGGAATAATGATTTGTACATTATCACCAGTTGCCATTTCAGTGACAAACAATCCGATATGCTTTACGGAACCGGCATGACCGGCAGCATCGACAAATTGTCCGATTTTGAAAGGACGGAATATTAGTAGCATCACACCCGCTGCAACGTTGCTGAGTGTGCCTTGCAACGCAAGGCCAATAGCTAAGGAAGCGGCACCGAGGATGGCGATTAAGCTTGCTGTTTCGACACCGAAACGGTCAAGTACAGCAAGGATCGTGAAAATAATGACGACATATCGCGCGAGACTTGAGAAGAATGCGCCAAGCGTGTCATCGATCTTTGCGCTCTTTTTGCACATTTTGATGACCATGCGTTTCACCCATCCGGCAGCCTTCATACCGATGATGAGAATCAGTACTGCAAAGACGATGTTTAATCCATATTGTGTGCCATATTCTACAATCATGTCAGTGTATTCTGTTAGGTCTTGTTCCATATTACCCTATTAATTGTAGTTATTGTGTTGTTGTGTTTGTTTAAAACTACGCATTATCCCTTTGAAGTGCAATAAAATTTTAACCATAAATTTTCAGACATCACAAAAACGTGACACAGAATTTATGTGCAGTTCTTAGAAACATGATTAAGATTTCCCGTGTGAAGGGCAAGAACTCTAAAATTAAACAAACAAAGGAAATAAAAATGAGTAAGAAAATTAACAAAGCAGGTTTGGCGATGGCCGTTGCAGCGGCAAGTATGTTTACAGCTGCCACTTCAACATTACC
>NZ_CBFIEP010000078.1:0-4270 GCF_965661635.1 Pseudemcibacter sp.
ATCATTGGTGCAGGCGGCATTGGTTTTGACGTTGCGGAGTATCTAAGCCATCAAGGTAAAAGCAATAGTTTAAATATTCCATCCTTTATGAAAGCATGGGGCGTTGATATGACATTAAAGGCAAGAAGCGCTATTGAAGGAATAAAAGCTGAATTTGCCCCTTCTGCTCGTGAAATTTATCTTTTACAGCGTAAAAACACAAAACTTGGTAAAACGCTTCCCAAAACCGCTGGCTGGATCCACCGTCTTGAGCTGAGAAAGAAAAAAATCAATATGATACCCGGATGTGATTATCAGAAAATTGATAATGAAGGATTACATATCATTGTAAATAATGAAAAAAAAATATTAGACGTTGATCATATCGTTATCTGTAGCGGTCAAGAGCCGGAACGTTCATTAATGAAACAACTAAAGTGTGAAAAAGTCCATTTAATCGGCGGTGCTGATGTCGCAACTGAACTTGATGCCAAAAGAGCCATTGATCAGGCTTGTCGTTTGGCAGATAAGATATAATCACCAGAATTACCCAAAAAAGGTGTGTTATAGGTGTGCTAAGAGTGTATTTAAAGTGTTTCATTTTACCCCAATAAAACACCTAAATCCGTTAAATTTGCCAAAACAACACGCCTAGCCCTCATAAAAATACATCAACCATATAAGACTAAGCCAATGTTTTTAAGTAACTTTAAAAATAATCGTATTTTTTGACGAATTATAATTATTCGATCAATATCAGTAACATGCCAGATCACGAAAGCAGTTATAATCAGATTGGCTGGATAGACCTACCGTTTCAACGGTGAAAATGACGATATTTCTTATCTGATAACCGCACTTATTCCACATAATACCTAAATAGATCATTTCCTTGACATCTCTATCAAAATCATTGAAACAGAATGAATGGATAATGAGAAAGATTATATCACCTTCATGAATGAAATTGGCAATGCTGCTGCAGCGGTAAGTCTCAAGTATTTCAAAAAACCTCTTGATGTATTGAGCAAAGGGAAAAAATTAGGTACTGAATTTGATCCCGTAACTGTGGCTGACCGCAACACAGAATTTGCCATTCGTGAAATAATCAGAGAAAAATACCCAACCCACTCGATCATCGGTGAAGAGCATGCCGACGAAACAAAAAGCAGCAATTATAAATGGATTATTGACCCAATCGACGGTACCCGTGCCTATATAACTGGCGTACCGACATGGGGGACATTGATCGCCCTTAAAAATGGTGATGATCATGAAATCGGTATGATTGATCAACCCTATTTAAAAGAACGCTTCATTGGGACAAAAAACGGTAGCACCATGAATGGTACACCTATAAAATGCCGACCATGTGACACAATTTTAAATGCCACTATTTCAACGACCGATCCGCTACAACTTTTTAAAGATGACGATGAACAAGATCGTTTTTTTCGTGTTGCGGCCGGCGCTAAAATGATGCGAAACGGATATGACTGCTATGCTTATGCTATGGTTGCCATGGGTTTTATAGATGTCGTTATCGAAGCAGGTCTAGAAGCTTATGATATTCAAGGGATCATTCCTGTTATTGAGGGGGCTGGCGGTATTATCACAAATTGGCAAGGCGAAAAAGTAACTGAAGGTGGTCAAGTTGTCACATGCGGTGACAGACGTCTTCATGAACAAGTCATCGGTTTACTTAACACCACTACATAAAAAGCGATCAATGGCTTGCCACATCTGATCTCTATATTAATCACTTTCTCTGTATAACTCGTGTCTGGCTCCTTCTATGGCTTTAACCTTCACATTATGCATTTCTGAAATCAGTTTAAATTTTTTTTATTGTTAACCACTTTTTCGTCACCAGAAAGGATAAAAAGTATCTCTGTTTTTATACTTTTAATAAACCCTGCCCGTTGAATTTTAGCAATACTTTTACTTGCTGCGCTTAACCATCCGTAGGTCCCCACCCAACAAAAAGGTCGGGATTTTGTTTCAATGCTTCCTGCGAACGATTATATCTATCTTGATCATGGGTTAAGCCGGAAAATGCCTTCTTATGATCAATCATCGCTCTTCGTTGTGCTTTTTTGGGTGCAAAGGCCCTTGAAAAGCCAATTAACGTCAAAAAAGTAAAATATAACTTGGCGAAGAAGATATAAATTACCTCATGATAGTCCAAATCTGTAAAGGGTTATAGAATTAGAGCTTTATCAAATACACCTTGATAATCATGCAAATATTTTAAAGCAAAATGCGCCCCAAGGAATGAGCAATCAAATACACTTTATGTACCAATTCAGAAGGGCAAATAATTTCTTAGATAAATTCCTGAATATCTAAAATTATAAGGTCAAAATCAGGGTTATGGCCCTTGATACGGTTTTTGAGTACGTGATCAGAAAGCCCCTGCCCAGGGTGATCCATAGTGAAAACATGAAACCCTCTTTTTGAAAATCCTCAATGAATTCAGTGTATTTTTCAATAAATTCTCGGTGGCCAATTAAGAGTAAAATTAATCCGACGGTTAATCCCTCAACCAGAAATATACCGTATCTGATCTTTGTGCCGTCCACAATTTTAAAAAATCAAACGCGCCGATATTTGGTATGTAGCTCTTCATGTAGTTCTATTAATTTTTTTCACCACAGTATAAACAATCCGTAAATTTAAGCAGCAAGTATAGAAAATTAAGTTACTATAAAACAAATTTCTTTAAGTCAGTATAGCCAATAGCATCATACCCTACATTAATCCCAAAGATATCAGGAAAGAAAATTAAATGACAACCGCAATTATAAAAAAACGGACCCGAAATAGAAAAAATCTATAAATGAGGTTGTAATAAAAGTTTAATTCAAACCACCCATAAAAAATTGACAATAATATCCTTGACTTAACTAAGACAAGGACACTATTTTATAACAATTCTAACTCACAACAAAATTATAATATGGAGAAAAAAATGTCACTAATCGGTCAAAAAGCCCCCGATTTCACAGCTCAAGCCGTTATGGAAAATGACGAAATTACAGAAATGAACTTACATGATTATCTTGATGGTGATTATGGTCTTATTTTCTTTTATCCTCTTGATTTTACTTTTGTTTGTCCTTCGGAAATTATTGCATTCTCCAATCGTATGGATAAATTTAAAGAACTCGGTTGTAAAGTAATCGGCGTCAGTGTAGACAGCCAATTCTCACATTATGCCTGGCGAAACACAGCCCCTGAAAAAGGTGGCATTGGCTCCATTAATTTCCCATTGGTCGCTGACCTTACGAAATCAATTGCCTCTGATTATGATGTCCTTATTGAAGGTGCCGGTGTTGCTCTTCGTGGTTCATTCCTAATCGATAAAAAAGGCAACATTCGTCATTATGTCATCAATGATCTTCCACTTGGCCGCAATGTTGATGAAAGCATCCGTATGGTAGAAGCACTTCAATTCCATGAAGAACACGGTGAAGTCTGCCCAGCAGGATGGAACAAAGGAGATGAAGGTATGAAGCCAAACGCAGGCGGCGTCGCAAGCTACCTAGAAGGTCACGCAGAAAAGCTTTAAAAGACAACAACTATTTAATGAAAACCCTGCTTATTTTCAAGCAGGGTTTTTTCTTTGCCTGAAGCACATAAATTTAAGCATAATAGTGTAATTCTCTCTTTTATAAATAAGAGTAGAAGAACGGTTTTTTTTCAGGCATTCGTTTATCTTATCGCAGCGGACATCACTATTCCAATAGCCAAAAGAGCCGGATTAGGGTGGATCCTCGGCTATTTAATCTCGGACATCATTAAAGGTCTATTGGATCAGGGTATGATGGTGCCGGTGTCTTCTAAATGACCGCAAATCAAGCTTTAAAACAAGTGATAAAGATTAAGAATAAACTAAATATAAAAAAAGCCCGCTTAAAAATACGGTCTTTTTGGTTATTTAAACTCAATTAAATACTCGGATCTCGTCTGAATTCTTCTTCATCGAATTCATTTTCCCATTTGGCAACCGCCGTACAGACAGCAAGATTACCCGTTACATTAACCGTTGTTCTTATCATGTCTAATGGACGATCAAACGGTAGCAAGAAACCAACTACAATCGCCGTCTGTTCACCGGAAACATTTAGCACACCTAGCACACCCGCTAGAAGGAATAAACTTGCTGATGGCACTGCTGCCGTGCCCACAGAAGCAATTGTTGTTGTAAACGCAATAAGCGCATAATCAATTAATCCTAGTTCAATACCGAATGATTGCGCCGTGAAAACTGCAACAACTCCAACATAAA
>NZ_CBFIEP010000079.1:0-15193 GCF_965661635.1 Pseudemcibacter sp.
GATGGTATTGTTAGAATTCTCGTCTTTGGAAGCTGCAGAAAACTGGTATAACTGCGAGGAATATCAATCCGCGTCAAAATATCGACGTCAATCATCAGTCGGAAAAATGGTCATTCAAGAAGCGCGTGGTGTGACGGATAATCCTGATCCGCTTTTATAATAATTTTAATGGGCTTTTATTTGGGGTTGAAGGGAAGTTAAATGGAGAAAAAGCGTGCACCATTTGCAAAATGGATGGGCAATTCGAACGAGATAACACGTTTGTTCTTAAAGGCCGGGCAAATTCCGGATATGATAAACCTTGCAGGGGGCCTTCCTGAGGCGAGCGTTTATCCCGCGTCTGAACTTGCGGATATTGCCAAGCAAGTCATTAATAAAAACCCCGAGGAAACATTGGGTTATTGCCCAATCGAAGGATTGCCGACATTAAGGGACGCGATCGCGAAAAAATTTTCAAAAGGAAATTTGAAACTTAGCCGAGAAAATATCCTGATCGTCACGGGGGCCATGCAATCATTGGATTTGGTTGGTAAAGTGCTCCTTGATGATGGCGCGCGCATCGCCGTTCAGGATCCAACTTATCTTGGGGCACTCGATGCTTGGCGACCACGACATCCAACTTTGGTACCAATGAATATTCATGGTCATAATTTCAACCCTGCGTCGCTGCTTGAAAATATACAATTTGCGTATACGGTGCCCAATTTTTCAAACCCGACGGGCAGTTTGGTATCAAAAGAATGTCGTCAGCAACTGGTTGATACATCAAATGATTGTGGCACGTGGCTTGTCGAAGATGATCCATATGGCGTGCTTTATTACGATAGTGATCCCATTCCCAGTATGCTTGAACTGTCAGCCGACGAAAATAACGATTGTTATGAGGGCAATGTCATTTACATGGGCACACTATCGAAAGAGATCGCCCCTGGCCTTAGATTAGGATGGGTAATTGCCGCGCCAGAAATGATCAACGCATTGGCGACAGCAAAGCAAGGATCAGATTTATGCACAAGTGGATTAAGCCAACAAATAACACTCGAAGCAATCAATAACGGTTTAATGGAAAAGATTTTACCAAATATATTAGCCATTTATAAATCGCGGCGCGACGGCTTATGTGCGGCGATGGAGGCATATTTAACACCCTATTTCACATGGGAAAAACCAGTTGGTGGTATGTTTGTGTGGGCAATCGCAAAAGATCCGAAATTGAATACGGATATTTTATTAGAATATGCATTAGATCACGGCGTGTGCGTGACCCCGTCCAGCGTTTTTGATCCAAATGGAGAATACCGAAAAGCCATCCGTATCAATTTTACGCATAACCCGCTAGAAACTCTGGAGCAAGGGATTAAGCGCCTTGCCAAGGCAACAGAGCAACTGAAATTGTAAATTTATGTAATTTGCAATTATTCCAGATTGTTGGATTGAAAACGTTCAGTTTTTTGCTAACGATAACTTAAATATAAGTATTTTTCTTCTAATCTTTTTCCAATTAGATAGAATCCAATTCCCCCTAACTGAATAGGTATAACCATGTATAAAAAGATTCCTAATATGCCAGTATTATCAAAATTAGGGTCTATTATTAAATTTAAAGCCACCAAATTATACCACCCACTAGTTAACAAAATTATTGATGCACTAGTAATAATGAGAAAATATATAAAGGATTTAAATAAAATTGATTTATCATTTAAATTGCTGTCTTTTTCTAATGATTTTCCTTTCCTTAAGGAAATTCTATAAATTATTATACCTATTGTTAGTATCAGAAGTACTAAAATTAAAGGCTCGAAATTAATATTTTGCGAAGTCTTTTCATTTGAAAATTTTTCGTAGGTTGTAACAAGAATTAAAAGGCTCATAACGATTGCTTGCGTTAAGCCGAAATATTTAAATAGAGAACTTATTATTTTATCTTTAGAAATAGTCATAACGATCCTCAAAACTAAGCATGAGATAATCATAACAGTTTTATGAGGACGAACAAATAAGAATAAATTGAGAAAATGAAATCAGATATTTTAAATTCTGTCATCTTCAAAAATAACTAAAGTGCTTTTCGGAACGTCAGGTTGATGCGTTTGTCACCCGTTAGGGGGTGATGGCCCAAATCCAGTTTCTTGACGCCGTGATAAAGGCGGCGGGCGGGGCCGCCGAAGATAAGTAGGTCACCTGAATGTAGTGGGATATTGAGCGGTTTGCCGCCGCGTGTTTCGCCGAAAATTTGGAAAATGGCGCTAACGCCTAATGACACGGAAACAATGGGCTGGGTAAAATCAACTTCGTCTTGATCGATGTGGGCGGTTAATCTGATATTTGGCTCGTAGCGGTTGATGAAACAGCTATCGGCGCGAAAATTATTAAAGCCTGCCTTTTTCGCGGCGTTCGTGATGATTCTATGGATATGTTCCGGGATGTCTGGCCAGTTTTTTCCTGTGACGGGATCGCTCATTTCATAACGGTAACCACGATGATCGGAATACCAACCGCATTGTCCCATGCTTGATCCAGCAACATTTATTTTTTTACCGCCAGGGGTCACCATGTGGCGAAACGGAATTTCTTCGGTGACACTTTTAACCGTATCCATAAAGACATTCTCATCCACATAGGACCGGAACAGGAAAACGCCGGGGGCGAGCTCCTCCATTTCAGGGGCAATGTTATCGAACAGATCATTTTGCATGGTTTTATCTTAATTTACGCTAGATTCTGAAACAAGTTCAGAATGACATTTAAAGTTTGCTGTAAAATTTCCTCACCCTGAACTTGATCAGGTTCTGGAGATTACATACTTTATTTTGCATCGTGCAATATAATTCCTAATGTATGCCGTTTTCCGCTTGTGACTTTGCTGACGCCGTGGCGTAATTTGGCCCTATAATAACCGCGCTTTCCGAGTTTTGGAAACTCATTTACTGCAAAAATGATGGCTTCGCCTTGTTTTAAATTTTGAACATGGGCAACTGACTGCATTCGTGGGCGTTGTTCAATCAAGGTAAATTCTCCGCCGGTATAATCATTTTCATCGGATAGCATGATGGCCGCCTGATAGGGGAAATGAATGTCGCCATATAAATCCTGATGCAGCGTATTAAAATCATCAGGCCCATATTTCAAAATAAGCGGCGTAGGGCGGTGCTGATCATGCCGATGACAAATATCAAGATAATCTGCATGATTTTCAGGATAAATGGTTTCAATATTTAGTCGCGTGGCCCATTCTTTGGCAACCGGTTTAAGGTTGTCATAAAAATAGGTACGTAGTTTGCTGATTAAATCGGGGAGTGGGTACGCATAATACTTATATTCGCCGCGGCCAAAGTTATAACGTTGCATATTGATGATGCTGCGGTAAATGTCTTGATCATAGGCGCTCATTAATTCTTCGCAACTTTCGCGTGAAAGAACATTAGGTAATTTCACGAACCAATTTAAAAGAAGAGTGTTTTCCAGTTCGTCTTTATCTAAATGTGCTTGCATGTTTATATAATCCTTCCTAATGTTTTGTTATAATAAAACATGAAGACATGCGGGTCCAATATCCGAAAGTTGTTTTCTAAGTAAAAAGAGACGGGAACAAGAAATGCAAGTGGGGAAACTAAGCGGCTATTTTGCTTTTGGTTTTTTAATGGCATCGTGCGGTGAAGAAGCACCGACGGCCAAAGAATGTCTTGCGGCCGATATGGTTATTCATAACACGCTTATTTATACGGCGGATGATGATAATTGGACGGCTGAGGCGGCGGCGTCACTGGGCGATAAAATTATTTTTGTCGGATCGAATGCAGACGCCGAAAAATATATGTGTCGCAACGCAGAAATACTCGATATGTCGGGTAAATTTGTTTATGCGGGACTGACGGACGGTCATCAGCATTTGGCGCGTATGGGTGCGCGGGAAATGACCATTGATCTTGGTGGGATGGGATCGCTTAAAGAAACGGTTGATGCGTTAAAAGCATGGGCTGATGATGTGCCTGATGGTGGTTGGGTGCTTGGTTCCGGATGGATTGAACGGGACTGGACAGACGAGAAAAGGTTTTTAAATAAAACTGACGTTGATGCCTTTACCGCGAATAAGCCGCTTTATATCCCTCGGTCTGATAATAGTTCGGCGCTTGTGAATAGTAAGGCGCTTGAATTGCTTGGTGTGACGAAAGAAACGCCGGATCCATTTGGTGGTGCGTTTGAGCGTGATAAAAATGGTGAACCCACGGGGTATATCGTTGGGGAAGCGATGAATTTGTTTGAGCCGCTACTTCCAACGGGCGAAGATTTGAATTTCGTTAAAGAAAGTCTTCAAAAAGGGATGGATTGGAACGTCGAGCATGGCTGGACCGCCATTCATGATAGCGCGCAATTTGATAATGATACCAATATGTTAAAAGAGCTTCACGCAGAAGGAAAGATGAAGCACCGGGTTTTTGCGTCCGCAAATATAAGATTTAGAGATAAAAGACTTGCTGAAGGTGTCTATGATAGTGGGGATCATATGTACCAGCTAGCGGCGATTAAGCTATATATCGATGGCACGCTTGGCTCAAGAAGTGCGGCACTACTTGCAAATTATAATGATGCGGATCATCCGGGTTATATTTCCTTCGAACGTGAAGAGCTTTACCCGACGATGGTGGCGGCGCTTAAGGCAGGTTTTCAAATTCAAACCCATGCTATTGGGGATAAGGCAAATCGTTTGATCCTTGATTGGTATCAGGAAGCCATGCTTGAAGTCCCACGTGAAGAATGGGGTAATCCAGACCCAAGATGGCGCATGGAACATGCGCAGCTTATGAACCCAGCCGATTTTCCAAGATTTAAAGAAATTGGAATTTTACCAAGTATGCAGCCAAGCCATGCGATTGGGGACCTTCATTATGCGGAGGAACGTATCGGATTAGAGCGGCTTCAATGGGCATACGCATGGCGGACAATGATTGATCATGGCAATATCATTATCGGTGGAACGGACGCACCGGCCGAAAGAGGCGACCCAAGAATAGAATTTTATGCCGCAGTAGCCCGTAAGGATTTAAATGGGTTTAGTGCTGAAGGGTGGAACCCTGATTTATCAGTAACACGTGAAGAAGCACTGAAAATGTTTACCGTTTGGCCCGCTTACGGCGCTTTTCAAGAAGATATCAAAGGAATGGTGAAGGTTGGTTATCTTGCTGATTTTACCTTTTTTGATAAAGACATCATGACCATACCGGATAATGAAATTCCGTTGGTTCAAAATCAAATGACAATCGTCGGAGGAAAAATTGTTTTTAAAAAATAAATTATTACTAAGCGCAGCCTGTTTAACGCTCGTTGCATGTGGTCAATCAGATGACAATGCGGGAATGGCCGCGTCGACAGAAGAATGTGTGGCTGCAAATATGGTAATCCATAATACAACTATTTATACGGCTGATGATGATAATTGGACGGCGGAAGCGGTTGCGACATTAGGCGATAAAATTATTTACGTGGGTGATAACGCGGGCGCCGAAAAATATATGTGCGGCGATGCAGAAATCATGGATATGAACGGTAAATATGTTTATGCCGGCTTCACGGACGGTCATCAACATGTTGAGGGTATTGGAAAACGTCCAAAGACATTGAGTTTGTTTGGAATTGGAACTTTAAAAGAAACGGTTGATGCCATTAAGGCGTTTTCTGATGCTAATGTTGCTGATGGTGATTGGGTTCTAGGTCGCGGATGGATTGAACGCGAATGGACTGATGAAGAGCGTTTTTTAACCAGACATGATGTTGATCCGTTTACGGCAAATAAGCCTCTGTTTATGCCGCGTGCTGATGGCGTGTCGGCGCTGGTAAATTCAAAGGCACTCGAGCTGGCGGGTGTAACAAAAGATACCCCAGACCCACAAGGCGGAAAATTTGAACGTGATCCAGATGGCACACCAAATGGTTATGTGCTTGCGACAGCGATGAACATGTTCCGCGCCATTATTCCAAAGGAAACACGTGAATATAAAAAAGACAGCTTGATGCAGGGTATGTATGAAAATGCAAAGTTGGGTTGGACCAATACGCAAGATGCGGGCATGCCATATGAAAGCATCGAAATTATGAAAGAAATCCATGCGGAAGGTAAAATGTCAACCCGCATCTATGCAGCGGCCAATGTAATGGAGGCATGGACACTTATCGAACGCGGCCGGGAAGTGACCGATGATAATATGTTCGACCTAAGGGGGATTAAGGTTTATATCGATGGTACGCTCGGGTCTCGCGGTGCGGCGCTTCTCGCAGATTATGAAGATGCAAGCCATAATGGATTTATGAACAGAACAACCAAAGAAGAACTTGAACCAATTTTACGTGAAGCGCTGCGCAAAGGATTGCAAGTTGAAACGCATACAATCGGTGACCGCGCGGTGCGTTCATTGCTTGATTGGTACGAAGAAGCGTTTAACGATGTGCCAAAAGAGGAATGGGCTGTTGCTAATCCGCGCTGGAGATTAGAACATGCACAAATTATCCCTGCGGTTGATCAGGAAAGATTTGTATCCCTTGGTGTAATTCCGTCAATGCAGCCAAGCCATGGTATCGGTGACCTTAATTTTGCGCCGGATAGATTAGGTGAAGATAGACTTGCTTATTCCTATCCATGGCAATCACTTGTTGATTTAGGATTGAAAATCGTTGGCGGATCAGATGCACCCGTTGAGCTGGGTGATCCGAGAATTGAATTTTATGCGGCGGTTGCCCGTAAACGTCTTGATGGGACATCAGGCGAAGGATGGCATCCTGAACTTGCAGTGAGCCGCGAAACGGCCCTTAAAATGTTTACAATTTGGCCAGCGCATGGTGCGTTTCAAGAAGATACCAGAGGTTCAGTAGAGGTTGGGAAATATGCTGACTTTACAATTCTTGATAAAGATTGGCTTAAGGTTCCAGAAGCTGAGATTTTGACTTCAGAGAATTTAATGACCATAGTGGGGGGTAAGATTACTTATGAAAAATAAGTAAAACTCCAATCATAAGGGAGCAATTATGTTTTCTTGGGTCAAGCCGATAATCTTAGTACTCGTGATCCTTTCGCCCGTTATTTATTATTTCGAGGTGAAAAGGCAAGGAAGGTGGGATGTTACCCACCTTCAAGATATGGTGAGCGGGTTATTGGTAGGAATGTATTAAAAATAACTAGAGTAGAATGTTATGAAAAAACAATTACTTATTGTCGTTGGGCTTGCGCTTGCGGGTTATATTATCTTTTTTTATCGTCAAGCTGATGGTGTTGATCAGGTAAGGGCGGATTTGGTTATTCATAATACAACCATTTATACCGCCAATGATGATCAATGGACGGCGGAAGCCGCCGCGATCAAAGATGACAAAATTATTTTTGTCGGGTCAAATGATGATGTAGTAAATTATATCGGTGAGCAGACAGACGTTAAGGATATGCAAGGAAATACGGTTTTACCGGGACTTATTGATGCGCATGTTCATATAAAATGGATTGGTCAGCGCGAAGATGGGCTTAATTTACAAGGCATTGATGATTTAACACAAACGGTCGATAAAATTCGCGAGCGGGTAATGGCAACCCCAGAAGGGGAATGGGTTGTCGGTGTTGGATGGATTGAAAAGAAATGGAGAGAAGGTCGGTTTCTTCATAAAGATGATCTTGATCCCTTTAGTCCAAATAATCCAGTGGTTGCAAACCGTGCGGGCGAACATTCAATTGTTGCCAATTCAAAAGCACTGGAAATTGCAGGAATTACATGTGACACCCCCGATCCTGATGGAGGGCAGATTTTAAAAGACGAAAATGGCGAACCAACAGGAATGTTGATCGATAATGCCATGGAACTGGTGCGATCAAAAATCCCGGTACCGAGCAGAGAGCAGGATAAGAAATCATTGCAATCCGGATTTGATTTTATGTCACGCATGGGCTGGACCCAAGTTCAGCAGGCTGGCGGGACATATGATGATATTGATATTATTAAAGAAATTCATTCAGAAGGAAATTTAAAAACCAGCATTTATTATGCGATGATGATGGGCGAAGAGGCGGCAAAATTAATTGAACGCGGACCGGAAATATCAGAAGACCGCATGATTGATATCAAAGGCATTAAATATTTTGCCGATGGCGCACTTGGTTCACGTGGTGCAGCGCTTCTTGAGCCATATGATGATGCGGAAGGTAAAGGGCTTCAGCTTATTAACCGGGAAGAGGCACTACCAGTTTATATCGCCGCTTTAAAGAAAGGCATACAAATTGAAACTCATGCAATCGGTGATTATGCAAATCGGTTTGTGCTTGATTTATATGAAGAAGCTTTTAACGCAGTACCGGTAGAGGAACGCATGGATGCAGATCCGAGATGGCGCATTGAACATGCGCAGATTATCCATCCAGATGATCAAAAGCGTTATAAAGAACTAGATATTATTGCGGTTGTAGAAGCATCAACGGTGAAAGGTGACCTTTATTTTGCCCCAGACCGAATTGGTTCTGAACGTCTTAAATATGCGTATCTTTGGGAAAGTTTAATTGACCAAGGGATCCGTTTTACGGCAGGAACCGATGCCCCGGTTGAAGTTGGTGATCCACGGGTTGAATTCTTTTCACTGGTGCAGCGCACAGATTTTAACGGCTTTTGTACGGAGGACTGGCACATCGAAGAACGACTTAGCCATGAACAGGCGTTAAAAACAATGACAACCTGGGCGGCGCGTGCCGCATTCCAAGAAGATATTCGCGGTACCATTGAAGTTGGTAAAAAAGCAGATTTCAGCATATTCGACAGGGACTGGATGACGATCGAGCCAATTGAAATAATGGACAGCCAAACAGTGATGACAATTGTTGATGGTAAGGTGAGTTATCAAAGATAATTTATATAACGACAACTTTCGGAACGATTGGTTCTTTTGATTTTTATAGAATGCTCCTATTATTAACTTAATCAGGAGCATTTTATGTTTAACGATGAAATATGTTTAAAAGCAATTGAAGCCCGAAATAAAGCATTCGACGGCAAATTTTACTATGGTGTGATAACAACTGGCGTTTATTGTAAACCGTCTTGTTCGTCGCGTCCGGCATTGCCAGAAAATATGCGATTTTTTGAAACTTGTGACGAAGCAGAGCGCCAAGATTTAAGACCATGTAAGAAGTGCAACCCACGTGACCATAATGGTCTTGTTGATGTGGCCGATTATATTGAGCGGCACGCCGACGAGAAAATAACACTTGATGATTTATCAGAAGTAAGCGGATTAAGCCCACATCATATTCAAAGAAAATTTAAAGCTGCTTATGGCGTTAGTCCCAAAGAATATCAAAACGGATTAAGGTTGGAGCGATTAAAAACATCCTTAAAAGAAGGCGATGATATCAGTGGCGCCATTTATGAAGCCGGATATGGGTCGTCAAGCCGTGTTTATGAACAAATTGATGGCCACATAGGCATGACGCCAAAAGCGTACCGTGAAGGCGGAAAAGGCGAAGAAATATCATATGCTATTCGTAAATGTTCACTAGGTCTTATCATAATGGCGGCAACCGACCGTGGTGTTTGTATGATCCATTTTGGGGACAAGCGAGACGAGTTAATTAACCAGCTTAAAAGTGAATATCCGAATGCAGCATTGGTTGAAACACCACCAAGCAGTGACGACCACTTAAATGAATGGATAGAAGCCTTTGAGCGCCATATTAGCCATGGAGCAGCAAGACCCGATATTCCGCTACATTTAAACGGAACTGCTTTTCAAATTAAAGTATGGCGGTTTTTAATGAGTGTTAAGCCTGGCGAAGTATTAAGTTATAAGGAACAAGCCGAACGCATGGGGATACCGAAAGCAGTACGCGCTGTTGCCAGTGCAAACGCAAGAAATAATATTGGTGTTTTGGTTCCCTGTCATAGAATATTACGTGGTGATGGTAGTCTCGGTGGATTTAGATGGGGACTTGACCGCAAGCGAGCGCTTATAGATACTGAGCGTAGAATGGTCAAATAATAGGAATAAAAAAATGGTCGAAGTAAAACCGTTAAATAAAGATCAATATGATGTTTGGTATCCATTATGGCAAGGGTACCTCACATTTTATGAAACCAGTTTACCTGATGAAATAACGAAAAATAACTGGGAACGATTTTTTGATGAGAATAAACCAGTAGGCTGCTTAGGGGCTTATAAAGATGGGAAATTAGTAGGCTTCGTTCATTATATTTTCCATCCGACGAATTGGTCTTTAACAAACAAATGTTACTTGCAAGATTTGTTTGCTGATCCTAATGTCCGTGGTGAAGGGATTGGACGTAAACTTATTGAAGCGGTTTATGCGCTGGCAAAGGATGCTGATTGTGAACAGGTCTATTGGATGACACAAAACCATAATAAGACGGCAAGACTGCTTTATGATAGAATTGCTGATGATAATGGGTTTATGGTTTATGAAAAGGATCTTTAGACGATTACTCTAAGCAATCACTCTGTTTTCGGGCAGGGTAATGGTGGCAGTAGTCCCCATTTTGACTTTACTTGATAATTTCAACGATCCCTCATGAAGTTCGACCAAGTTTTTCACTATCGCTAGACCCAGGCCTGTACCTTCTTCGTTTAACTCGTGATTGCTTTGACTTTGTTCAAATGGTTTTAATACATCATCAAGTCGGTCCTCCGGAATGCCGATGCCATTATCAATGATATCAATTTCAATGTTCCCATTTTCTTTTTCGGTTACTTGGCATTTAACAGTGCCGCCTTCATTGGTAAACTTAATGGCATTTGTGAATAAATTCATAAATACGCGTGTCATACCATGTTGATCGCCTTTGATGTTTATTACAGGATCAATTTTATAATAAACTTCGATGTTCTTTTCTTTTGCTTTTGGCAGAACCATTTTAATTGCATCATTAATACAATCATTTAATGAAAATTGATCACCCTTTAGGACCCATTTACCGGATTCAATTTTTGATAAGTCAAGAATATCGTTAATTACTGTTGTTAAATGTTCACCGCTATTTTTGATATCATTTAAATATTCCTTATGCTTTGGATTGGTTAGTTCACCGCCAATACCAACGAGCATTGCATCAGAAAAACCCATAATGGCATTTAGTGGTGTTCTGATTTCATGGGACATATTGGCAAGAAATACTGATTTTGCCATATTTGCAGCATCGGCTTTTTGTTGTGCTTCTTTTAATTTTGAATTCCATACCACGAAAAAGAGAATGACTAAACCTGAGGCAAAGACGATTTGCCAAACTATAATATAATCAATTTCCGATTGAGCTGTTAGTCCGACCCAGGTCCTTGATATAACGGTTTTTTTCTCAGTCGTTATCGAATTAAGGGCTTTGTGAAAGGCGCTTTGTAAAAGCGAAAGATCCTTACGAATACCAAAACCGTTCTCACTTTGGTATCCGGTTTCTCCAACAATAGTAATATTTGATAATGTTTGATCCGTAATATAATAGTTTGACACAGGAATACTTCCGACTGTTGCGTCTACTTCTCCTGTTGAAACCAGTCTTAATGCTTCAGGGATTGAATTTACTTTTATGATTTCAATTTCTGGATAATCACTTTCGATTTTAGAAGTCACGTCAAAACCGCGAACTTGTGCAATGCGTTTACCGTTTAACGCATCAAAATTACCATAAATTTCACCACCTTGACGAGTAAAGATCATTTGCGAAACATTAATTATGCTATCAGTAAATGCTAAAAACTCTTTTCGTTCTTCTGTTTCTGTTAAAACAGGCATGACATGAGCATTTTAGTTTTTGATGGCTTCAAAGCCCTCTTCAAGTGTTTTATTGCCAATCCATTCAAATTTAACGTTTAATTTCTTTGCTATTAGATTTAAATAATCACCCGTTATTCCTTCTATTTCATTATCTTCATTTAGGAAAATCAAAGGGGGTAGTTCAGGATCAAACGCCAGTTCGATTGTGTTGTTGTTTGATTGCCATTGTTTTTCTTCTATGGTCAAACCAATATCATTTTGCGCATTGTTGCAATTTTGGCTTGCCATTTAATTGAAATGGCTTGCTGCTCGGTATTAGTGATTTCAGCAAGGGCCTTATTAATGATGTCTATCAGAGTTTTGTTTTCTTTTAAAACGCCAAAATGATGACGCGCATTTTCCATTTCTTTTAAATAGTTCTGCCCGATAACTTCTAATCCCGGAATAAAATTTTCATTAATGACATAATTGAGAAAGACTAAATTCCCGGTTAAAACATCAATTTCGGATGTGGCAAGACCTCTTAATGCATCGGTGATTTTATCATATTCAACATAATTTAGATCAGGATAAAATTCTTTATAATTTTTAGTGATTGTAAAGCTTGAGACAACACCGATTTTTCGATTTTTTAAATCTTCTATACTGTTAATGCGTGGTGATCCAACTCTTTCAAAATTAACAATCGGCATGGTAAGATAGGGCGGTGAAAATAACCCATATTGATCTCTCTCTGCATCACGATTAGCACTATGTAGAAGTTGAAATTCTCCGTACTTGAAGCTTTCAATGACATCTTCCCATTTACCTTGTTTTTCAAACTTAAATTTTAATCCTGTTTTTTCTGAAATTAAATTTAGATAATCAACAGCAATACCCTGTTGGTTTCCGTTTTTCATAAAACTAAAGGGTTCTGTATTAATTTGGTTCGAAACGGTAACGACTGGATTGTCGCTTATCCATTTATCTTCTTCAGGAGAAAGATGAATTTTTTTATTTTCTGTAATAACTGATGAAGCTTGCCATTTTTCTGAAATGGCTATAAATTCGCGACTAGAAACCATTCGCATCGCTTTTGATAAAATATCGATGAGTATTTGATTTTCTTTTAAAGCCCCTAGACGATGATCAATGTTATTTGTTGGAAGGTAAGTTGTTTCGCCCGCGATAGAAATATTTGGGATAAAAAACTTTAAAACTGAATAATTAATAGTAACGAGATTGCCTGAATAGACATCAACTTGCGATAATGACATAGCAAAAAGCGCATCTTTGATGGTATCAAACTCCACATATTCTAGATCCGGGAACAATGTTCTGTAATCTTTCGAGATGACAAACCCTTTAACGTCGCCGACTTTTTTTCCAAGCAAATCAGCTCCAGTATTGATTGGCTCTGTGCCAATGGGGCTGGCATTGACAAGCGGCATATCAAGATAAGGATCAGTAAATGTCATGTATTTGGAACGCTCATCGCTATAGGCGGTGCTATGAAAAACATCAATTTCACCGCGCCGGAGCATCTCCATCATCTCATTCCATGTGGCTACGGGTGGAATTTCGACCTCTAGACCAACTTTACTGGCTAAAAGGTTTATATAATCAATGGCTAGGCCCTCAACATTTCCATTATTGTTGGCAGTAAAAGGAGCAATATCAGAAGGGTTTGCAATGCGTATAACAGGATTTTCAGCAATCCATGCGATTTCATCGGGTGTTAATTTAACATCAGAGCTCTATGCATATAAGGGGTTTGAGGCCGAAAAAATAACCAGAATACTAGCCAAAAATGCCAGCATTAATTTAGAAAAATATTTCTTGGGGTTATCTTTATTCACATTTGCCCTATACAGTTTAAATATCTCAATACTGAATATTAACTTAAATAGGTTAACAATCGCTTAGTAAATAAGGGTTTTTAAGAGCTTAATTAGCGTGTTTATTTAAAAATTCTCTAATAGTAGCAATTACCATATCTTTCGCTTCACCAAGAATGGCGTGTCCGGCATTTGGTACAACGACATTTTCAGCGATCGGCACCATATCAGCAAATTTTTTGCATGACTTTGGTGCAGCTTCGTCATATTCACCGCAGATCATAAGAACGGGCACTTCAACCGTATGAAGTTTAGGGCTGATGTCATAATATTTAAGAGTGCCATTGGCGGTAAATTCGCTTGGTCCCCACATTGTGCGGTACATGGTTCTGTTTCCGCTTTTCGAATCTTTGCGAAAGCCATAATCAACACATTCACCATGACACATATGTTGATCATAAAAAGCATCTTCAGCTTCGCGGTATTCGGGGTCGTCGAATGTACCGGCTGCTTCGTGTGTATTAATGGCGTCTTGATATTTTTGCGGTAACATCGTAATCCATTCTCGGTTATCAGCAACCCATTGCGGCGTTGAAATGAGGGGGCTTCCGAAAATGGCGGCTTTTAACCCTTTTTCATTTTTTACGGCATATTCCGCAGATAAAGTGCCGCCCCAACTGTGGCCCGCGATAATTACTTCATCAAGATTAAGAGCTTCGCGTATCTGACTGATTTCTTTTACAAAATGTTCAACGGTCCATGTTGATTGATCATTAATATCATCAACAAATTTCGCGGACATACCATTACCCAATTGATCATATAGAATGATAGGATATGTATCCGCGAGTTCAACATAAGGCATTAATCCGCGGTGTGTTCCACCAGGGCCGCCATGCATTACAATAATGGCGGGTTTTTTGCCAAGGTGTTCCATACCATTCATGCGGTACCAAAGTTTACCACCGTCAACTTGAATATATCCTGATTGATCAGGATCTTCGTGTGCATTTACACCTTGTGATAGGGTAATAAAAGCAAACATGAGAATGAGGCGTAGAAAGTTCATGACAAAAGCATTTTTATTTGTTTAAGTGTTTCTACATTCAATTAAGACCATATTTTATTTGATTGCAATAGTGAGCGAGAAGAATGAGCAAAAAATTTACCCACAGAATAGCCACCATGGATGATGAACCAGCAATTCGTGATTTAATGCAACGGGCAATTTATGAATTACAGAAAGATTTTTTAGACGAAAAGCAGCTTGCCGCCGCCCATGAACATATGGGACTTGATTATACATTAATCAAAGACGGTACATATTTTGTTATACTCCATGGCGAAGGCACAGATGATGAGACAATCGTCGGATGCGGCGGTTGGGGTAAAAGAGCCACACTTTATGGTGGTAGCCATTCATCAGGCAGAAGTGATGCACTTTTAGATCCTAAAACGGACCGCGCACGAATTCGAGCCATGTATTGTCATCCCGACTGGGCAAGAAATGGTATTGGAAGTTATATTATGGATACGGCCGAACAAGCTGCAAAGGATGCGGGATTTACGAAAATGATGTTGGGGTCAACATTAGCCGGACGCCCATTATATGAGCATTACGGATATA
>NZ_CBFIEP010000080.1:0-30498 GCF_965661635.1 Pseudemcibacter sp.
TTCCAAGTATGCTTGTTCCTGTGCTCGTTCCTGACGTTCCTCATATGCTGCCTGTAATTGAAGACCAAGGAAGATTCCGATCACGACGATCAGTATTTCGATGATGATCTGAGACCAGTTCTGGTGTCGGATGGCGGACGCTAGGCGACGAAGTATCATTATTCTCTCCCCTTGATGAAGAGAGCTTATCTTAATTGCCGTTTGAGGTCAAAACGCTCTTCTGCGACTGTCCGCTTTGGGTCGAAAGCAGACATAAATAAATTTCTGTAGATTTAAAGATATTTATGCAAATTTCTTGATCCAAATCAGAGAAGTCCGCCAATTTTCTTATTATTTTACAGGTACAAAATTAAGGAGAAAGATTATGCAAACAGAAAGTAAAACTATTTCGCCCATCGTTATTATTATGGTTTCGTTGATTACAGCGGTCACCGTTTCGTACTTGGTTGTATACTAGTATTAGATTGGCCCTGGCAGTCTTTAACGTAAAATCATAAGCAAAATATATTTAAAAACAAAAAAACCCGCTCGAAAGCGGGTTTTTTGATAAATGGTGAGCCCGACAGGGTTCGAACCTGTGACCTACTGATTAAAAGTCAGTTGCTCTACCAGCTGAGCTACGGGCCCTCATGAAGAGATGAGCGGAACATAAGGCCACTCGATTAATTGGTCAATAGAAATTTGACACTTTTTTGATAAAAAATTCAATCAATTGGCTCAATATCGCCAAGTGCGCGTGTTTCATGGAATTTTTCAACAAAATCGGATAGTTTTTTCTGCGATATTGCCCCTCTTAACACCGCCATCAGATCCTGATAATAGGTTAAATTATGTTCCGTTAGCAACATTGGGCCAAGAATCTCACCACTTCTGATTAAATGGGAAATATAGGCGCGACTATAACTTTGGCACGCTGAACAATTACATTCGCTATCCATAGGGCGTGGATCATCTGTATGACGGGCATTTTTCATGTTTAATGTACCGCGTCTTGTGAATGCTTGTCCTGTTCGGCCGCTACGGGATGGCATAACGCAATCAAACATATCAATTCCGCGTTCTACCGCGCCAACAATATCATCGGGTTTTCCGACGCCCATTAAATAACGTGGTTTATCATGCGGCATATGTGGCATGGTGAAATCAAGCACTTCAAACATAACGTCTTGCCCTTCCCCAACCGCAAGGCCACCAATGGCATAGCCATGAAAATCAATTTCCTTAAGGGCCGCGGCGGATTGCGCACGCAAGTTTTCAAAAACACCGCCCTGCACAATACCGAAAAGGGCATTATCCTTTGCATGATCCGACCCATTATGAAACGCATCATAGGAACGCTTCGCCCAGCGCATGGAAAGAAGCATGCTTTCTTCCGTCTCTTTTTCCGTCGCGGGGTAAGGCGTACATTCATCAAATGCCATCACAATGTTTGAGCCGAGCAATCGTTGAATTTCCATGCTGCGTTCGGGGCTTAACATATGTTTGCTACCGTCAATGTGGGATTGAAAGGAAACCCCCTCTTCTGTGATTTTGCGAAGTTGCGCCAATGACATTACCTGAAATCCGCCGCTGTCCGTCAAAATCGGACGATCCCAATTCATAAATTGATGAAGGCCGCCAAGCTTTGCGATGCGTTCTGCGGTTGGACGTAACATTAAATGATAGGTATTCCCAAGCAAAATATCAGCGCCCGTTTCCCGAACCGTTTCTGGTTTCATTGCCTTAACGGTGGCGGCAGTGCCAACCGGCATAAAGGCAGGCGTTCTTATTTCACCACGAACCGTATTTATAACGCCTGTACGGGCTTCGCCGTCCGTTTCGGTAACATCCATATTAAATGTCATGTTTGGTCCTCTCGCATGAGAATACTGCTGTCACCATATGAATAAAACCGATATCCACTATCGATAGCATGATTATAGGCCGCTTTCATATTTTCAAATCCTGCAAAGGCACTTACTAACATAAACAACGTCGATTTCGGAAGATGGAAATTGGTCATTAAAATATCTACGCAGCGAAATTGGTAACCGGGAGTTATAAATATATCGGTGGCGTCCGCAAATTCACGCGTGATACCCTCTTCATCCGTTGCGCTTTCAAGCAATCTTAAGGACGTCGTACCAACCGCAACTACCTTATTACCGCTCCTATGGGTTTCATTGATTAAATTGGCCACGTCAGCGTTAATTTCACCATATTCTTCATGCATTTTATGATCATTGGTATCATCAACCTTAACAGGCAAGAACGTTCCCGCGCCCACATGAAGCGTTACATAAGCACTATTTATTCCATTATCAAATAAGGCCCTCTGAAGGCTATCAGTAAAATGTAAACCCGCCGTTGGTGCGGCAACCGCGCCGTCATGCTTACTATAAATGGTTTGATAATCTTCTTCGTCGCGCTCATCAATGGGGCGCTGCGATGCGATATAAGGCGGCAATGGCATCACACCCGCTTCTTTTAACGCATCCCCAAGATCATTATCGGTTTTATTAAACTGAATGGTAACTTCACCTGCATCACCCTTATGGGTAACGAGCGCATCAAGACCACCGTCAAATTTTATAACATCATCCAGCTTTAATTTTTTTGCTGGCTTCGCAAATGCTTTCCATACGCCACCCGTCATATTCATATGCAGTGTAATTTCCATATTTGCATCACGGCGTTTTCCTTTTAATCGCGCAGGAATAACACGTGTATCATTGAAAATCATCAAATCACCAGCATTAATAAAATCAGGTAAATCCTTGACTTGGCTGTCTTTTAACTCATTTCCATTGACCACAAGCAACCGCGCCCCGTCACGGGACGGGGCGGGTCTAATTGCAATGAGCTCTTTTGGAAGCTCGAAATCGAACTGGTCAACTTTCATGAAGTTTTCTTATGCTTTATGCGTCAGCAGCAACTTGCATTTTTACGATTTTATCAGGATCGCCATTCATGCAGAAATCCATCCCTTCGCCGCGCTTAAGGCCATCGACGTGATCCATACCATCGGTCACTTGGCCCCAAACGGAATATTGACCATCAAGGAATGTCGCATCACCAAAACAGATGAAAAACTGACTATCGCCACTATTTGGGTCTTGTGAGCGCGCCATTGAACAGGCACCACGTGTATGCGGTGTTGAGGAAAATTCCGCAGAAATATTTTTACCTGAGCCGCCCATACCAGTTCCATCAGGATCACCACCTTGTGCCATGAACCCTTCGATTACACGGTGAAAAGTAAGTCCGTCATAAAAACCTTGTCTTGCAAGCTCTTTAATACGTGCAACATGTTGCGGCGCAACATCTGGTAATAATTCAATGGTGACACGCCCAGCCTCAAGATCGAGGTATAAAGTATCTTCTAAACTCATATTTTAATCCTATTCTTTAACGTCTGCAGCAACCTGCATTTTAATAATTTTATCAGGGTCTGTCATGCCTTCTACTACTACGCCCTTTTTAATTCTGTCGGCATAACGCATACCTTTTACGACCTCACCCCAAACGGTATATTGCCCGTCAAGATGTGGTGAAAAGCCAAGACATATGAAAAATTGACTGTCTGCACTATTAGGGTCGGTGGCACGCGCCATAGAGACCATACCCTTATAATGTGGTGTGTCTGAAAATTCAGCATCCAGGTTTTGACCCGAGCCACCAGACCCTGAAATTTCAGGGTTTGCACCGTCCGGATCACCGGTTTGCGCCATAAATCCTTCTAATACACGGTGAAAAACAAGACCGTCATAAAAACCTTGCCTAGTTAATTCTTTGATGCGCGCTACATGCTTTGGTGCCACTTCAGGCATCATTTTTATCACCACGCGACCATCTTTAAGATCAAGATAGATAGTATTTTCAAGATCAAGTTCATTATCATGCGCTGTTGCAATTAAGGGCATTACCCAAATAAAAGCAAAAGCAACAAACGCCTTTAAAGATATTTTCATCTGTACGTCCTGTTAATTTGTTTAATTTTTACCAAGTTTCTTGAGAACATTCTTACGAATAGAAGGTGTCACAAATTTGGCAATTTCACCGTCATATATGGCAATTTCTTTCACAAGTCGAGAGGCAATCGCCTGTAATGATGGATCAGCCATTAAAAAAACTGTCTCAACATCGGGATTAAGTTTATCATTCATCGCTGTCATTTGAAATTCATATTCAAAATCAGATGTCGCCCTAAGCCCACGAATAATAACTGATGCGCCAACCTCTTCTGCAAAATGCATAAGTAGACTATTAAACGGCTTAACTTCAAATGTTGCTGAATTTGCATCAGCCACAATGTCCATTTCACGTTCAGTCATTTCTATACGCTCTTCAATACTAAAAAGCGGGTTTTTAGCGGGATTATTAGATACACCGATAATAAGATGATCAACCAAACTCGCGCCGCGCTTAATAATATCCAAATGGCCCAAGGTTATTGGGTCAAATGTGCCAGGATAAAGTCCAATTCTCTTTTGAGTAGCCATCGCTTACTCCTCGGGATTAGTGTCCTCATCAGAAACGTCAGAAGCATCTGCATCTGCATTATCAGCTTCATCACTGCCTTCTGCGTTTTCTTCTGCGTTTTCTTCGCCGTCGTCCTCTTCATCATCCTCTGTTTCTTGAATGCGGTCAACAGAAACAATATTTTCTTCGTCACCAACCTTAAAGAGTGTCACACCTTGTGTATTACGACCCGCAATCCGAACATCATGAACAGGCACACGGATCAGTCGACCTTGATCTGTCACCATCATCAATTGATCTTGAACTTCAATCGGGAATGCGGCAATCACATCGCCATTTCGTTCCGATGTTTCAATGTTGATCAATCCACTACCGCCACGTCCGGTAATGCGATATTCATAGGATGATGTCCGCTTACCGTAACCATTGACGGTAATACTTAGAATAAATTCTTCACGTTCTTCTAGTGCCGCGAGACGTTCTTCATCAATTTCTTCAGGTTTTTCAGGATCTTCACCACGACGTTTTGCGGCAGCATATCTTAAATAGGCAAGTTTTTGTTCCTGGTCCATATTCACATGATGCAAGATCGACATGGAAACAACTTCGTCACCGTCCGCAAGCTTAATACCGCGAACACCATCAGAATTACGTCCTTTAAAGAGCCTCACTTTAGTAGCTGGGAAGCGAATACATTTACCGCCCTTTGCAGCCATCAAGACATCATCATCTTCGTTACAGGCAGCAACACCAACCAAACTATCACCCTCAGAAAGTCGAATGGCAATTTTACCGTTTGCACGTACATTAGAAAAATCTGAAAGCAGGTTACGCCGAACATTCCCTTTTGCTGTAGCAAAAATCGCATGAAGGTTTTCCCAACTATCTTCGTCTTCAGGAAGCGGTAGAATTGTAGAAATTGTTTCACCTTGTTGTAAAGGCAGAAGGTTAATCAACGCCTTTCCTTTTGATGTCGGTGAACCAAGAGGCAGTTTCCAGACCTTTAACTTATAAACTTGACCAAGATTGCTAAAGAAAAGAATAGGTACATGAGTATTCGACACAAAGACATTTGATAAAACATCTTCTTCTTTGGTGCTCATGCCGCTGCGCCCCTTACCGCCGCGGCGTTGTGCCCTGTAAGTATCAAGAGCAACACGCTTAATATATCCGGTTGTTGTAACCGTCACGACCATATCTTCAACTTGAATAAGGTCTTCATCTTCAAACCCAAATGCATCTGCTGCAAATTCACTGCGACGCGGTGTGGCGAATTCTTCGCGGTACGCGATAAACTCATCACGCATAATACCGTAAAGACGTTCACGGCTTTGAAGTATATCGATATAATCTTCGATCTTTTCAGACAATTCTTTAAGTTCATCACCAATATCATCACGACCAAGTGCCGTTAAACGGTGAAGTCTTAATTCGAGGATCGCACGAACTTGTTTTTCAGAAAGCTTATATTTACCGTCAACAATCATTCGTCCCGGTTCATTGATAAGCTCAATATAACCAGAAACGTCAACAGCATCCCAATCTTCAGCAAGCAACGCTTCACGGGCAGCAGCCGGATTTGGCGCTTTACGGATCATTGCAACGACTTTATCAAGGTTATTAACCGCTATAACCAGACCAACTAACAAATGAGCACGATCACGTGCCTTACCAAGTTTATATTTCGTGCGGCGCGTAATCACTTCTTCACGGAAGCGAACGAATTGCTCAATAACATTATGCAGGTTAAGGACTTGTGGACGTCCACCGCTAAGAGCGAGCATATTGGCACCAAAACTTGTTTGAAGCGGTGTATAACGAAATAATTGATTTAAAACCACGTCAGCAACACTATCACGTTTTACTTCAACGACCACCCGAACACCATCGCGATCACTTTCGTCACGAATATCTGATATGCCTTCAATCTTCTTTGTTTTCACGCAATCAACAAAATTTTCAATCATGCGTGATTTATTCACCTGATAAGGAACTTCAGTAATAATGATCGCTTCGCGGTCTTTTTTAAATTCTTCGATATGTGTACGACCACGCATAATAACAGAGCCACGCCCCGTCATCTCCGCTGAACGCGAACCCGCCCCCCCCATGATTAATCCACCCGTTGGAAAATCCGGACCGGGCACTATTTCAACAAGTTCTTCAAGACTGATTTCAGGGTTATCAATATAAGCGCAGCAAGCATCCAACAATTCACCGAGATTATGTGGCGGAATATTCGTTGCCATACCTACCGCAATACCCCCCGCGCCATTAACCAATATATTAGGGAAACGCGCCGGCAACACTGTCGGTTCATGTTCACTTTCATCATAGTTCGGCTGAAAAGTTACCGTATCTTTATCGATATCTTCAAGAAGACCACTTGCGGTTTTTGCCATGCGCGCTTCTGTATAACGCATCGCTGCTGGTGGATCACCATCCATGGAACCAAAGTTACCTTGACCGTCAATAAGCGGAAGACGTAACGAAAAGTCCTGAGCCATACGTACCATTGCATCATAAATCGCACTATCACCATGTGGATGGTATTTACCCATCACATCACCGACAACACGCGCCGATTTACGGTATGGCTTCGTCCAATCATAATTATTTTCATACATGGAATATAGAATGCGACGATGAACGGGCTTTAGCCCGTCTCTCACATCCGGAAGTGCCCTAGACACAATTACACTCATCGCGTAATCGAGGTAGGAATTCTTCATTTCCTCTTCAATTGTGATATTGGATATACTTAAATCCGGCGTCTCAGAAGCAGTATTATCGGTCAATATATAGCCCTTTGTTTGGTATTATTTTACTATACTCACCATATTAAGCACCCCACACAAAACATGATGATTTTATCCTTAAATTTATACAAAATATTCCCCTTCATAGCAAGCAATTGAACCATAATTTATCGCTTTTTTTATAATTATATTTCAGCAATTTAAATAATATTTTTTTACCTTATTTTTCAATAACTTAAACAATAAAAAAATTTCGAAAAATTACATATTATTTTTAAAAAATAAGAAAAATATAAATAAAACACTTGCTCAATATCACTATTCGGATTTATGGTATTTTGTGGGGCCAAACAAATCGAAAAAGGCAACACAAAATGAACAAACTTCTATTAATTCTATTATGCATTTTCTTACCACCCGTCGCAGTATTTATAATGCGCGGTATAAGCGGTGCATTTATATTGAATATTATCTTGGTGTTGTTATTTTTTGTCCCCGCAATAATCCATGCTCTATGGATTGCGATGAGCGATAAAAAAATAGGGAAATAACCCCTTATAATAACTTAGAAAATTGATTGATATCATGAACCGCCGGTATTTCTTTTCCGGCGGTTATGATTTTCTGACGTTGTTCATCTGAGTAATGATTTGCAGTGAGCTCCGCAAACTTATGTCCCATATCACCCCAGGACATAGGGCGCTGCGATGATCCTGCAGGGTAATCTATTCTTTCCGAATATTTAATATCGCCGACAACAATTTCAACCTTCCCGGGAAAACCACCCGTTTGAACATGAAATTCCGTTAAATCCTCATCCGCAATAATTTCTATTCTTTCCATCATTTGAATAATCTTTTGGTCAAAAATGGCTGGTTCTTCAAAATCATGCATCGATATATCGTCTTTTTTAATCACGGCCAATGCAACCGCATATGGCAGACTAAACCGTGCCGCCATATGATTGCTTATTTTATGTGTTGATAATGTTTTTGCGCTATCGGCTTTAACCTGCACAAAAACCTTATCAATATCATCTGAATTAATCCCTTTATCAATACAAATTGCTTTGGCAGCTTCAATGGCACTATGAACCCCATAACAGCACGCATATTTCTTCAGTGAAATATTGCTAATATTTGGTGTGCCCCCTTTTGGTACTTTCAATTCTTGGCCATCGCCGTGACTGTGGCTAGCAACGATACCCATTTCACCGGTGACAACACGGTCACTTGCTGTCATTCCATGTTTCACAAGATCCGCCGAATTAACAGCAAGCTGTGCGGCTTGCCCATTGACCCAATCCTTATCCATTCCAAAGGACCCGTTTCCGGGGGCAAGTGATGGCATAAGACCGTTTGGCGAACATGCCCCCGCCATCCCCATGGTATATGCAATTTGTTTTATATCTAAATTTAACAGTTTTGCGCAGGCAACAGATGCCCCTAGCGGTCCAGCAATACTTGTGGTCCTAAACCCTCGACCTTCGCTTCTATGGCGTCGTCCAACGGCCCTAAGGACGGCAATTGCCACCTCAAGTCCTGCTGCAATGGCTGTTATCAGCTCTTCACCACTTGATCCTTCCCGTTCCGCAACGGCAAAAGCCGCGGGGATAATCGTAACACCTAAATGACCATTATTACGCGGATCAACGACAACATCCTGATAATCAAGAATTTCTGCCCATGTACCATTACATAATGCAGCGAGGTTAGCTGGCATTTTACCCCGTCCAGACCATAGAGTTGATCCCTCTTCGGATTTATTATGTTTTAAATTGAAATCTTCATTGATAAGTCCGGAACCATGTTTTTCATTATAAGCACCAATCGAAATGATAATCACATCAAATATCATTTGTGCAATATGATCACGCGCACTTTCATCAATATCAGAATAAGAAAGCTCATAAGCATATTTAGCAAGCAACCAATCTGGTGAAGTATCAGAATTCATAACTTACATACTCATTCTTTTAAGAAAACTACGAAGCCGTTCTGACTTTGGCGCATTAAAAAATTCTTGCGCTGGCGCTTGTTCGACAATGACGCCTTCATCAATGAATATGGCTCTATCCGCCGTATCTCTCGCGAAATTAAGCTCATGCGTCGCAAGGATCATCGTATGTCCTTTCTCCGCCAATTCTTTCATAACTTCAATAACTTCGCCGACACGTTCTGGATCAAGCGCCGATGTCGGCTCATCGAAAAGCATCACTTCTGGTTCCATCGCAAGCATTCTTGCGATCGCCACCCTTTGTTGTTGACCACCCGACAAAGTGTCGGGATATTCATCTTTCCAATCCAGAAGTCCCACTTCTGTAATTCTTTCAATTGCAATTTTCTCAGCGTTCGCCTTATTCATTTTTTTGACGATGCGTAATGCTTCAACAACATTGCCCACAACCGTGCGGTGCGGCCACAAATTAAATTGCTGAAACACATAACCAATTCGACTACGTTGTCTGGCCAATATTGTCTGATTTGCTTTTTTTAAGTCACCATTTTCGAGTGGCTCAAACCCAATCGGGTCACCATTAATATAAACGGTTCCTTGGGCTGGACTATTAAGCTGATTGATGCACCTAAGCAATGTTGACTTTCCGGAACCTGACGGCCCTAAAATACAGACAACTTCACCTTGCGCCACCTCAAGGTCAATACCTTTTAAAACCTCTAGGTTGCCAAATGATTTATGCAAGTTTTTAATATTCACCGCAGCGGTCATGACTATAGCCCTCCTTGCGGTTTTATTTGAAAGGCGGACTGGCTAATTTGCTTGAACCTTTGCCAAAATGGAACTTTTTCACGATTAACCCACGCTAATTTATATTCCAAATACATCATAAATAATGATGTGGTATATGCCATAATCAAATATATAACAGCAACTACCGTGAATACCTCAATCGGTCTAAAGAAGTTAGCGATAATGATCTGCCCCTGATACATCAATTCTGCCATACCAAGTACGGAACAAAGGGATGATAATTTAATGGCGGACACAAACACATTGCCAATCGCCGGTATCATTCTATAGGCTGCTTGGGGTACCACGACCCTACGCGTTATTTGCCCCGGCTTAAATCCAAGCGCAGCGGCGGCCTCAATATGCCCCTTATCAACCCCTTGAATACCCGCACGAAACACTTCAGATAAATACGAACCCACATTTAATGCCATCGCAATTACAAGCGAAGTAAGCGCATCAAGCTGAAGCCCCGTCACAATGGGAAGACAATAATAAATCCATACAATTTGAATAAGCCCGGGTGTTCCCCTAAATACCTCAACGTAAATTATCAGCGGTAAGGCAAATATTTTTCTGGCTCTTAGCCGCACTATCGCGACAAAAAGCCCAATCACCGTTCCAAGAGCCATCGTGAGCAATGAAAGCAGAATTGTTGTCTGAATGCCCTCTAATAATAGTGGGAAATTATTCCAAACAATGTCGAACCGAAATTCAAATTCCATATTAAATGCTCACGAAGATAACTTTATTATTTAACATCACCGATTAATCGTGTTGGCGCGACAACGGCATCAAGAACAACATCAGGATATATTTCTGCCTGTTTGGCCATAAAATTCGTTTCAATGATCGTATCAACAAATGTATTCATATAATGAAGTAGGTTATGCTGACATTGTGGCATAACAAACCCCGCCCCAACGGAACGTGGTGATTCCGGTAAAACCACGACTTCGGCCCAATCGGAATTAGCACGTGCAATTTGTTGCGTTTCAACGGAGCCTGCCCCCATTGCAATAGCACGCCCACTGGCCACTTCTTGTTCCGGTAAGGCAGGCGGTGCAACTGATTTTATTGTCGCATTTGAGAAAAATTCTTTATCGTTTTCCGTATATGTAATATGCGCTGCACTACCTAGGCGCACAACAACATTTGAACCGGGCTTATCAATATCCGAAAGCTTAGTAATATTCTTATCTTTACGTACCAAAAATGTTTGTGATCCAATGACAACAGGCTTCGTAAACCAGACGGATGCCGCCCTGTTTGGGCGGCGCGCTACATTGGAAATAACAATATCAAATTTCCCAGATTGAAGTCCTGCAATAAAAGTATCCCATTTGGCTTCAACCCATTCGACTTCTACTTTTAATAATTCTTCGCCTAACATGTTGCCGGCATTGACGAATGCACCTTCTAATTCACCTCTCATATTTCTATATTGAAATGGCTTTGAATTAATCCATCCAATACGGATTTTCCCGCGCTTTAAAATTTCTTCAAGCATATCAGGTGCTGTGCTGCAATTTGCGGCAAACGCCGGAACACTTACGATAAATGATAATATGACGCTTAAAATAACGATAATTTTTTTGATGATATTCATCCGAATTTTTCCCAATTGAAAAGCTTAAAACAGGTTTCAATATAACTGTATTAATTACAAGATTTAATAATTACCCCTTATTTCTTATTAGCCTTTTTTTCTGCTTCCGCCGCAAGACGTAATGCTTTTAATTTATCGGCTTTGCTTCGCACTTCTTTTGCTCTTGCTTCTTTTTCATTTATAAGCTTATTGGCCTTTATTTTTGCTGGCTTCCGATCTTTAAACCCACCTTGATCACCGCGTTCTAATGCTGCAAACATTTTATCATCAGCCGTATTTGGCCGTGTTGCTCCTGATCCCATTTTCTAAGCTCCTTTATTAATTATTTATCTTCAAAAATTTATTATTGAAAAACCTATAAATCAGGTTCCATCATATCGGACTTAATTGCAAGAATTTTATCAGAAAGGATGGTTTCTTATTGAGAAAATCTTGCCTTCCCTGCAAGAAATGAAATTAATATTGCTATTATTCTATTCGAGGAATAGTTTTCTTGAAATGCTGGAGCTAGAAACAAATGAATTCAAACCTATATTATATTCATGACCCCATGTGCGCGTGGTGTTATGGTTTTGTAAATACCTGGGAGAAAATTCAGCAACAATTACCGTCAAACGCTGCGCTCAAATATGTGGTGGGCGGCCTTGCACCAGACAGCGATCAGCCAATGCCCTAAGAAACACGTCAAATGATCATTGGGGCATGGCATAGAATTTCAGAAATGCTAGGCACAGAATTTAATTTCGATTTCTGGATCAAAAATAAACCACGCAGATCAACATACCCCGCCTGTCGTGCCGTTCTCGCTGCACGCGCACAAAATCATGAAAAAGAAATGATCAATGCTATACAACAAGCCTATTACCAAAGAGCACTAAACCCGTCCGATGATCACGTTTTAATTGATTTAGCAAAAGAAATATCACTTGATACCAATAAATTCATAACAGATTTAAATTCGGATAAAATTAAAAACCAATTAATGGATCAAATCAGCTTATCAAGAAAATTAAGCCATAGAGGCTTTCCGTCACTCGTGCTTGAAACAGCGGGTAATATTATTTTATCGATCATGATTATAGCAATGCTGAAACCACACTTTCTAAGATTATTGGTTTAATAGAGTTCCCAAAATAAAAAAGCCCCGCAATTGCGAGGCTCTTTTCTTTATTCTCTAAAACGGGATCTCGTCATCGAAATCTGATCCGCCGCTACTTGGGGCTGATCCGCCGCCACCTTGGCCACCGCCGCTAAAGCCGCCGCCTGATCCGCCGCCGTACCCGCCATCATCGCTGCCGCCGAAACCGCCGCCGCTATCATTGCGACCGTCAAGCATAGTTAGTTCGCCGTTAAAGCGTTGCAACACAACTTCAGTTGTATATTTTTCAACACCTTGTTGATCTGTCCATTTACGAGTTTGAAGTGAACCTTCAATATAAACCTTCGATCCTTTTTTCAGGTAATTTTCTGCCACTTTACAAAGATGCTCGTTAAAAATAACCACGCGATGCCATTCTGTGCGTTCGCGACGCTCCCCACTTGAACGGTCTTTCCATGTATCGGATGTCGCAATACTTAATTGCGCGATTGGTGAACCATCATTTGTGTGTCTAATTTCAGGATCACGCCCCAAATTACCAACCAAAATTACTTTATTTACGCTTGCCATGATGTATCTTTCTTTAAAAGTGCGAATCTAATATGGTTCACAATAGCCATGAAACATCATGAATGCAACTGAGAACAAAATAAGAACTTTACATATTCCTAGAATCCCTTAAATTGCTAGTGAAAATAAAAACCGGGTATTATAAATGCTAACTAAAATTTCCGTTCGTGGGGCAAGAGAACACAACCTAAAATCCGTGGATGTTGATATCCCGCGTGATAAACTTGTTGTCATCACTGGCCTTAGTGGCTCAGGTAAATCGTCGCTTGCTTTTGATACAATATATGCCGAAGGGCAACGCCGATATGTGGAAAGTTTATCCGCTTATGCCCGTCAGTTCCTTGAAATGATGCAAAAGCCCGATGCCGATCATATTGAGGGGCTCTCCCCCGCTATATCAATAGAACAAAAAACGACGTCACGTAACCCGCGCTCAACGGTGGGAACCGTTACAGAAATATATGATTATATGCGTCTTTTATATGCGCGCATTGGCGTGCCATATTCCCCGGCAACAGGAAAACCCATTACCAGCCAAACCGTTAGCCAAATGGTCGATAAAATTATGGAACTTGAAGAAGGATCAAGGCTTTATTTACTTGCGCCAATTGTCCGCGGCCGTAAAGGCGAATACCGCAAGGAGTTCATGGAACTTTTAAAAGCTGGTTTTCAACGGGTTAAGGTTGATGGCGAATTTTATGAAATCGAAGATGTTCCCGATTTAAAAAAGAAAATCAAACATGATATCGAAGTGGTGGTTGATCGTCTTGTTGTAAGACCCGATCTTGAAACCCGCCTCGCTGATAGTATGGAAACGGCACTTAATTTATCCGATGGACTTGCGGTTGTGGAAATTGCAGATGATACCGGTGAGAGAATTTTATTTTCTGCCAAATTCGCCTGTCCCGTATCTGGTTTCACCATCGAAGAAATTGAGCCACGCCTTTTTTCTTTTAATAATCCGTTTGGTGCTTGTCCAACATGTGACGGTCTTGGTGAAAAATTATATTTTGATCCTGAACTTGTGGTGCCGGATACATCATTATCATTAAATGAAGGGGCGCTTGCTCCGTGGGGTAAATCCAATTCACCCTATTACGCGCAAACCCTAGAAAGTATTGCAAAGCATTATAAGTTTAAAACCAATACACCGTGGAAAAAATTATCTGAAAAAATAAAAGAAGTCCTGCTAAATGGTAGCGGTTCTGAAGAAATTGAAATTACATATAACAGCGATAACATCAAAAGTTATGTGGTCAATAAATCATTCGAAGGGGTAATAGGCAACATCAAAAGACGTTGGCGCGAAACAGACAGCAATATGATGCGCGAGGAACTTGAGAAATTCCAAAGCTCGACAACATGTGATGCCTGTGACGGTCACCGTTTAAAACAAGAAGCCCTCGCCGTAAAAATTGACGGAAAACACATCAGCGAAATTACGGAATTATCCGTACGTCGGTCCCTTGAATGGTTTACGGAACTTTCCGGAAAACTATCCGATAAAGATAATGAAATCGCATCCCGTGTTTTAAAAGAAATTAATGAACGCCTTGGTTTTTTGAATAATGTTGGTCTTGAATATCTAAATCTTTCACGCACGTCTGGCACATTATCCGGTGGTGAAAGTCAGCGTATTCGACTTGCCAGTCAAATTGGATCGGGTCTTACGGGTGTTTTATATGTTTTGGATGAACCCTCTATCGGGCTTCATCAACGGGATAACAGCCGTCTGCTTAAAACATTGTCGAACTTACGTGACATGGGCAATAGTGTCCTTGTTGTTGAACATGACGAAGAAGCGATCCTAACCGCGGATCATGTCATTGATATGGGACCCGGTGCGGGCGTTCATGGCGGTGAAATTGTGGCGCAAGGCACACCGAAGAAAATCATGAGCAACAAAAAAAGTCTTACGGGACAATATTTAAGCGGCATAAGGTCCATTGAAATTCCAAGTGAACGACGCAAAGGTCATTTCGCAGGTAAAAAGCGAAAAGAAATCGTTGTTAAAGGGGCAACCGGTAATAATTTAAAAAATGTAACCGCAAAATTCCCACTCGGCGTGATGACTTGTATCACTGGCGTATCCGGAAGTGGCAAATCAACACTTACTATTGATACATTATATAAAGCCGTAGCCCGCAAAATTAACAGAAGCCGCGTGATCCCCGGCAAACATGAAGATATCACTGGGCTTGAGTTTATTGATAAAATTGTTGAAATTGATCAATCCCCGATTGGGAGAACACCACGTTCAAACCCGGCCACTTATACGGGCGCATTTACCCCAATCCGTGATTGGTTCGCGGGCCTACCAGAAGCAAAATCACGCGGTTATAAACCGGGACGTTTTTCATTTAACGTTAAAGGCGGCCGCTGCGAAGCGTGTCATGGGGACGGAGTCATTAAAATTGAAATGCATTTCTTGCCCGACGTTTATGTTAAATGTGATGTTTGTGACGGTAAACGCTATAACCGCGAAACTTTGGAAATTAAATTCAAAGGCAAAAGCATTTCCGACATTCTTGACATGACCGTCGAAGATGGCATGGACTTTTTCGCCGCCATCCCGGGCGTGCGTGATAAAGTTGCCATGATGCAAAAAGTGGGACTTGATTATATTAAAATCGGTCAAGCGGCCACCACTCTATCTGGCGGTGAAGCACAGCGGGTGAAATTATCAAAAGAATTATCAAAAAGGTCTACTGGTAGAACATTATATATTCTTGATGAACCGACAACGGGTTTACATTTTGAAGATATCAAAAAATTACTCGAAGTTATTCAAGCGCTGGTCGATAAAGGGAACACCGTAATCATTATTGAACACAATCTTGACGTCATAAAAACTGCAGATTGGATTCTCGATATTGGCCCCGAAGGGGGAAGTGGAGGCGGAAAAATCATCGCAGAAGGCACTCCAGAGGACGTTTCTAAGGTAAAAAACAGCTTTACTGGTCAATATTTAGCAAAATTATTGTAAAATTTTCATTTTTGTTAACCTTTTGTTAACCTTTTGTTAACCATATCTGTATAATGTTGATTGTATTACAGATGCCCAAAAACTGTAATACCATAATACTCAACTTACTCCATTTGGAACATCTGCTCTTGCCCAAGAGCGGATGTTTCATTTTTTTAGAGACCTTTTTTTCTTTTCATTTTGCCATAAATAATGTTATCAGCGGCCCATAATTATATGGACTTGAATATGACAATAAAACCCATTCATATCATTGGCGGCGGCATGGCCGGCACGGAAGCCGCGTGGCAATTATTAAAGTATGACATCCCAGTCATTCTTCATGAAATGCGTGGTGTTAAAGGAACCAATGCCCATAGCACCGATGGCCTTGCTGAAATGGTATGCTCAAATAGTTTCCGGTCTGACGATATGGAAAATAATGCAGTTGGGTTATTACACGAAGAAATGCGCCGCATGGGATCCATCATGATGGAAGCCGCAGAACAAACAAAAGTCCCCGCAGGAAGCGCACTTGCCGTAGATCGTGATTTATTCAGCGAGTATATTCAAGATAAATTACTGGCACATCCACTATTCACATTAGAGCGCGGCGAAGTGGATACAATTCCACCTTCAGCGTGGGGTAATGTTATTATTGCTACAGGTCCCCTCACCTCTGATGCGCTTGCAAAAGCGGTACTGGAAATTACAGGCGTCGATGAACTTCAGTTTTTTGATGCGATTGCACCAATCATATATAAAGAGAGCATTGATTTTTCCAAGGCATGGTTTCAAAGCCGATATGATAAAGGTGATGGCGCGGATTACATCAATCTGCCTATGACAGAAGAGCAATATTATACTTTTATTGATGAAATTACTGATGCAGAGAAATCCGATTATAAAGACTGGGAACAAGACATTCCCTTTTTTGAAGGATGTATGCCTATTGAAGTAATGGCGGAACGCGGTAAAGAGACCCTTGCTTTTGGTCCGATGAAACCCGTCGGGCTGACCAATCCACATAGTGATGAAAAGCCATATGCTGTTGTACAACTCAGGCAGGATAACAAACTCGGTACTCTTTATAATATGGTCGGCTTTCAAACCAAGATGAAATACAAATTTCAAAAAGAAATATTCAAAAAAATTCCAGGACTTGAAAATGCCGAATTTGCGCGACTCGGTGGGCTTCACCGTAATACTTTCATCAATAGTCCCAAACTGCTTGATGATCAACTTCGTTTGAAATCAAGGCCGCGTCTGAGATTTGCCGGACAAATCACTGGCGTTGAAGGATATGTGGAAAGTGGCGCCATGGGCATAATGGCCGGGCGATTCCTTGCCGCTGAAACATTAGGACAAGAAATAACATCTCCGCCAATTGTGACCGGTTTTGGCGCACTTATCAATCACATCACCGGCGGCCACATCGAAGGGGTAGGACAAGCGAAAACATTCCAACCGATGAATGTAAACTTTGGCATTATGCCGCCGCTTGAAGAAAAAAAACATGTCGTTGATGGGAAACGCGTTAAAATAAAAAGAAAATTCAGAAAACCAATTAAAGCAAAACGCGCCCTTGATGCATTAGCCCAATGGTTAGAGCAATCCAAATAAAGCACTAAAGAATAAACGGCATTGTCGCGGAAACATGGTTGCGCGTTCATTAATTTCAAATGGGTTATAGTCTGCTTTTTTAATGCTATTCAGATAACTTCTGCTAAGAGCACTCAATAGGAATAAAGATTTCATTTCCTTGGATAGCTTCTTCTTATCCGTAGCAATATGATCAAGATATTGATGCGCCGATATGCACAATGCCTTAATCAAATTTTGCATATTTTCATTACCTTCCATAGCAAAAATATCTTTTTTCTTCACATCAAACTCATCCATCAAATCCTGCGGAAGCGAAAGTTTCTTAAGAGAAATATGATACCGGATGGCCCTTAGTGTGCCGATCAATCCCCATACTTGACCAAGTTCATATGCCATGGACAGAACCTCTTCATCCTCTTCACCGATAATTTGGGCTGCGATGCGGGTTAAATTGCCGGATGTTTCGCCAAGATAGGTTTCAAATTCATCAAGTATCTTTGGATTTTCATCATAAATATCTGCTGCACGGGCATCGATAATTTTAATAAAATCTTCTTTGGCTATATTGGTTCTTTGTACCGCAGTATGTAAAGGCAATACCACTTCATGATTTCTTGGTTGATCCGCATAAATACCGTCGATGGCTTCCCGCCACCACTGAAGCCTAATTTCACCAAGCATCGGTTCTGATACCGCTTCACGAATCTTTGCAACTTCATGATTAAAGGCATAAAGAGCAAATAAATCTTCTCTCCTCGTTGCAGGCGCAAAAAGCGTCACCAAAAAACGATCATAATCATGCGCTTTTACTTGCTTTGCCGTATATGTTTCTAAGACTGTCATATCCCTTAAATGACTGAAAAATATAAAAGTTACAAGAGACTTTTTGACCTATGGTTAAATTACTGTTAATTTATTATCGTTCTAAAAACGGAAGCAGACTAATTCTGAAAAACGGGATTAATAAAACTAATAATTAAATGAAGGGTAGTTAAATGGCTAAAATTTTAGAAGATTTAAAACTTACCGTTATCGCAGGCATCGTCCTGACGGTCGTAATGGTATTCGCAACAGAAGCAATCTATGATTCTCAGATGAGTGCCCCTGAAAAGGCCGTATCTGACATGATGAACAATATGTAAGGAAGGATAAGATTATGGAAGCAGAACTATTTTTAATTCGTTACTTACACGTCCTAAGCGGTATCATGTGGATCGGTATCCTTTGGTACTTTAACTTTGTACAAATCCCAAGCATGCCTAAAATTCCGGATGAGCAAAAACCGGCTATTGGTAAGGTCATTGCACCAGAAGCACTATTCTGGTTCCGTTGGGGCGCATTTTTCACTGTGTTCTTCGGTCTCGCACTCGCATGGAGAATGGGTTACCTAATGGATGCCCTGACTTTACAACAACCAAACATTGGTTTCGGTATGTGGCTCGGTCTTATTATGGCATTTAATGTGTGGTTCGTTATTTGGCCGGCACAAAAAATTGCCCTTGGCATCGTAGAAGCAGACGCAGCGTTAAAACCAGCAATGGCAAGAAGAGCAATGTTGTTCTCAAGAACAAACACAATGCTTTCTATCCCAATGCTAGCAAGCATGATTTCGGCTCAAAACCCTATTATGTAAGCTGATAAAATATAGAATTTTTAAAAGCCGGACTTTATGTCCGGCTTTTTTATTGCCAAAACTATATTGCCCTGAGGGCAATGGTTTTATTGATCCGAGGTTTTTCTTCTCATACCCTATTTCCCATAGACAACATATGAAAGGGAAATATGATGAACGAGAAATTGAAACTAGATCGCAGAAATTTATTAAAGGCAACGGCTGCAACCGCCATTGGGGAACTGATACTTATTTTGACGATTTTCCATATGTAAACGAAGAAGCGGCCCTTTACCTTCGTGACCAAGGCGCCAATTTCGTTGGTATCGACAGTTACAACATTGATGACACCAAGGGAAAAGCAAGACCATGCCATAGCATTTTGCTTCATGAAGACATTCCCATTTGTGAACATATGACCGGACTGGCCGAATTGCCAGACGATAATTTTAAATTTTTCGCTGTTCCAGTAAAAGTGAAAGGAATGGGTACCTTCCCCGTTCGTGCCTTTGGCATCATTGATAAATAAATCTAAATTGAAAAAAGATAGCCAGTCATATACTGGCTTTCAATCAATTTATAAACGATTGACATTATGACAAAGATATCATAATTATTCACCCATGATAAAAAATACCTCAATACGAAAACGAATGTGTCGAATTACCACCCCGATCCTTTAAGGGTCGGACCATTATTGCCTATTGGCAAAATTAATTTGATATATTTATTTCGTAAAAGAGGAGCGCATAAGATGGACGCGCAATTTGAGTTATCACCATCCAGTATACAATATTTTATAACAGCCGACGTTGACCCCGGCGTCATTTCCCGTGTCACTGAACTTTTTGCTTTAAGAAGCATCGTGCCTGATTACCTAAAAGTTTCCAGATACAAGAAAACCGGCGCAATACCAGAATCCTTAAGCATCGATATACGTGTTTCAGGTTTAGATGTTCACACACAGGATGTAATATTACAGAAGCTAAACAGTATCGTTTGTGTACAATGCGTAAGGAAAGAAGCAATCTTTAAATCGGTCAGAGCGGCATAGATCGACTTAGCAATTATTTCTTAAGCCTTACATAATTTTCAATATGCTGACCCTGAAGCAATTGAACGGCGCCATTTTCGAGACGGGATTTAATCCACTTATCGATATAAGATTTAAATACCAAATCCTTTTTAAACATATATCCTTTTTTTGTTTGATTAAATGGCGTGTCAGGATTCACCGCTACTAGTTCAGGATGAACTTCTTGCTGCACTATGGTTTCAATGGCATCGGTTACCATCACATCCGCGTCACCATCGACAATCTTTTGAAAGATCGTGATATTATCTTCGTTTAAAATCAACGTCGCATTTGGAAAGTTTTGACGGGCAAACTGTTCATTGGTGCCACCTGGGTTAAAAATCACTCGAACATGTGGCTGATTAATGGCTGAGATTGTTTTAAATTGATCCGCTTGCTCATCTATTGCGATCGCCGCTTTTCCGTCCGTCATAAGCGGAATACTGAACATCGCCATTTCTTCGCGGGCAGCATTTATTGAAATACCGCTCATGCCCACATCAAATTTACCAGTCAGCAAATCATCCATTAAGGTTGACCAAGTGGTCTTTACAAATTCAACACGCACATTCATTGATTTAGCTAAATCATTGGCTAAATCGATATCAAGGCCATAAAAAACACCGTCATTTTGCTTATTGACATATGAAAACGGGCCATAATCTCCCGTAGTGCCAATGCGGATAACACCCGCGTCTTTTATATCGTCGATTAACGATTGTTCGGCACTAACCGAACAAAAAGTAAATAGAAATAAAATGACTGCTCGAATGAATATTTTCATTTGTCCTGCTAAATGGCGATTAATGCCGCAGCCACCAAACGCCCTTCCTGAAGAAGCACATTATATGTTCTTGCGGCGGCACCCGTGTCCATGGCTTCGATGGCTATTTTCTTTTCTTCAAAGGCGGCGCGAATATTTTTGGGAAGAAAGGCCATATTGGGGCCCAAACCAATCACAATAATTTCAACACCACTAGCATTTAAAATAGGTTCAAGATTTTCAATTGAAATTTCAGACTTTTCACTAACCGCCCATGGATAAAAACCATCCGGTGTTATCATCATTGACCCTTCAAAGCGGCTATCGCCCATGCGAAACCCACCGTCACCGTATCCTGCGACAAAGGCTTCTTCACTTGAATTAATTTCTGTAAATTCCATCGTCATTAGCGGAATTGTTCCGGTATAACTTCTTTTCCGTCTTTGGTGACTTCCTCTTCTTCACGGCGCAGCTCAAACCATAGCAGTACAGGCGATGCAATAAAGATCGAAGAATAAGTACCAACAAAAATACCCCAAATCATTGCGGCCGTAAAACCTCTAATAGCTTCACCACCTAAGAAATAAAGAGAAGCCAATGCAATTAAGGTAGTTACAGAGGTCATCACTGTACGTGCCAGTGTTTCATTAAGGCTTAAGTTAATTAGGTCCGGCATTTCTTTTTTGCGAAATTTAAAAAGATTTTCACGGATGCGGTCATATACCACAACCGTATCATTAAGCGAGTAACCTACGATGGTCAAAATCGCCGCGATAATTGACAGGTTAAATTCTAACTGTGTAAGAGCAAACATACCAATAGTCAGAATAATATCATGAACAAGCGCGATTACTGCACCCAAACCAAACTGCCATTCAAAGCGGATCCAAATATAAAAGAGCACTGCACCAATTGCTAATCCAACTGACATTATACCAGACTGAATAAGTTCACCTGATACAACACTTCCAACAGATTCGGTTCGTTGAAAAACTACGTTATCATCAACACCTGACTCCAAAGTAGATTGAACTAGGTCAACAACTTCATTAAGTGACAGTGAATCGTGTTCTTCAATACGGATCAGTATTTGATTTTCTGCACCAAAGGTTTGGATAGAAACATCACCAAGTCCTAAATCACCCGTCAACCCTCTAATATGTGACAAGTCCGCAGGGTTATCCATATGTGCTTCAATAAGAAAACCGCCTTTAAAATCGATACCGAAATTTAAACCTTTCGTAAAATATAATCCAAATGACGTAAAAATCATCAGTACAGATAAAACATACGCAATATTTTTGAAATTAACGAAAGGAATATTTGTGTCTTGTGGGACTAATTTTAGTAACATATCAATACCCCTCCCTTTAAAGCTTTAATTCTGCAGGCTTCGACTTACGCGCCCATGTAACAATGAATAATCGTGATAAGCTCACCGCTGTAAAGACGGATGTAAAAATACCAGCAGCTAACGTTACGGCAAACCCTTTAACAGGCCCCGATCCAAATTGGAATAAAATCAAAGCAGCAATAAGTGTGGTAATATTCGCATCCATAATTGTGCTAAAGGCACGACCATATCCAACGTCAATCGAGGCAAGTACCTTTTTACCACGACGTAGTTCTTCGCGAATACGCTCAAAAATTAGAACGTTAGCATCAACGGCCATTCCAATGGTTAAAACTATACCTGCAATACCAGGTAGTGTCAGAGTAGCACCAAACAATGATAATACTCCAAAAATCATAAAGATATTGATGATCAACGCAATATTGGCAATAATACCAAAAAACCCATAACTGAGAACAATATATAGCATCACAGCAGCCAAGCCGATAAGGGAAGCAATCTGTCCGGCAGCAATGCTATCTGCACCAAGACCTGGTCCAACAGTTCTTTCTTCAAGTAAGTTAAGCGGCGCAGGAAGCGCGCCGGCACGAAGCAGCATCGCCAAATCATTGGCTTCTTGCACCGTAAAGTTCCCTGTAATAATCGCAGAACCACCAAGGATTGCCGTGTTAATACGCGGCGCGCTGATCACTTCATTATCAAGAATAATAGCAAATGGCTTACCAACATTGGCGCGTGTCGCGTCGGCGAATTGCTTTCCACCTTTTGAATTAAAGCTAATACTAACCGCAGGACGGTTATTTTCGTCCATTGAATAACTTGCATTAACAAGGTCTTCACCAGAAACCATAATCTGGTCCATAATTGCAAATTGCTGAAGTGGTGTTTCACCGTCCGGCGCTTTTTCAATTGATGGATAAATGCTTGTTCTTGGCGGCACACGACCCCTAAGAATATCTTCCTGACTTACAGATACATTGGTCAAATGAAAATTCATTTGTGCCGTTTCGCTGAGTATCCGTTTAAAATAACTTGTATCATCCACACCGGGTAATTGTATAAGTATACGATCAACACCATTTTGTTGAATGGTCGGCTCTTTTGTCCCTGTCCCATCAATACGGCGGCGGATCACTTCAATTGATTGTTCAACAGATTGAACCTTCTTTTCCGTTACGGCCGCTTCAGAAAGGGTAATATTTATAATCGCCCCCGTCCCTTCGGCAACGATAATATCGTCTGAACTGGAGCCCGTCATCAAATCGATGCCCACTTGAATGGTTTGTTCCTCGATAATTTCAATTGCGCGCGGTCTGTCATCAGCATTGGTAAGTGTAAAGATCAGACGATCACCATTTACACGGTAACGATGGCGAATTTTTTCATCACTTAATTCATCACGAATTGTTTGCCCACGATCAAGTAGCATATTGGCAATCACGCCCGCCGTGTCCACTTCCATTAAAAAGTGGGCACCACCTTGAAGATCAAGTCCTAAAGTCACCTGACTACTCGGAAAAAAGTCAGGCAAACTTTCAATTTGTTCATCGGAAAGAAAGTTTGGCACAGCAAACATTACCCCAATAAGGGAGAAGAGCGCTATAGAAACAATTTTCCATCGTGGGAATTCAAGCATTTGAAGGTTCCGTTACTTACTGTTTAATTTCGATTTATTTTTTATCGTCATTTGCAGGTTGGGTTTTATCCATGACCTGACCAATGGTTGAACGAACGACTTTTACTTTTACATCGCTGGCAATTTCAACTTCGACATATTGGTCATCAACAACTTTGCTTACTTTTCCTACAATACCGCCTGATGTAACCACCTTATCACCGCGTTTCAACGCTTCTACCATCGATTTATGTTCTTTGGCACGCTTTTGTTGCGGACGAATAAGTAAGAAATAAAATACAACAAAAATAAGAACAAACGGTAATAACCCCATTAGGCCTCCATCTGCACCACCAACCCCCTGCGCATATGCATCAGAAATAAACATTTCGGTATCCTTTTTATAATTATTAAATTTACCTATTGGATATAAGCGCATGGCGCGTTAAAAACAAGGATAAAGGGGCAAATTAAAGCATATTCGCTTAGAATTTTAAAGAATGGAATACTCATGGCGGAAATAAATAACGAAACACTTAATAGAATCGCCGATGCCTTGGAGCGTATCGCGCCTTTAGACAGTGATAAACCATCTCTTGATGGTGCGGATGCCTTTATCTGGTATACGGACCCTGACCGTTTGATACCGATTAAAGACATCAGCCGTGTTGATCTTGAACTTCTTCAAGGGATCGATCATGTCCGTGATATTCTTTTGCAAAATACTGAACAATTCGCCAAAGGGTTTGCCGCAAATAATGCGCTTCTTTGGGGCGCGCGTGGCATGGGGAAAAGCTCTCTTGTCAAAGCCATCCATGGAAAGTTAAGCGAACTAGCGTTAGTTGAAATCCATCGGGAAGATATTCCCAGCCTTCCAAGATTACTTGAAGTCATAAGATCGAGCGAGCGAAGATGCATTCTCTTTTGTGATGATCTTTCATTTGATAATGATGATGGCACTTATAAATCATTAAAAGCCGTACTCGAAGGGGGCATTGAAGGTCGTCCTAAAAATGTAATCTTTTATGCAACCTCTAACCGTCGTCATCTTATGCCACGTGATATGATGGAAAATGAAAGAAGCACCGCCATTAACCCTTCCGAAGCCATTGAAGAGAAAGTATCCCTATCCGACAGGTTTGGCCTTTGGCTTGGTTTCCATAGCTGTAACCAGGAAGACTACTTAAAAATGATTGATGGCTATCTTGATCATTATAAAATCAATGCCGACCGTAATATGGTCCATGCCCAAGCCCTCACATGGTCAAGAACCAGAGGCGCAAGATCAGGCCGCGTGGCCTTTCAATATCTTCAGGATCTCGCAGGGAGAATGGGTGTTTCTCTATAATGATTTTACAAAAAATGCTTAAGCATCAACAAGATAAACGCTATCCTTAACATCATCTTGAACTAGAATTTTAAAATTCTTTTTCTTAAGCAGTTTTTTTGAAAAAGTCTTTTCCGCCAATGGCTTGTTCGCTTTTGGCAGATAATATTCTACACTATATATATCGGTACATTTTTTCATGTTTTTTCTCGAAAGCATGGGCTATCCATAATGGGAATCGCCTTATGTTTTTTATACCTAAAAATAATTACAATTTAATTAAACCCAAAATAAGGCAATGTTTTCCACAACCATTAAAAAAGGCCGGAGACAAGCTCCGACCTTTATATAGTACATTAAGATATAGATGTAAAGTGCTGTTCTATATGTGGGTTTAGAAACCGCCCATACCGCCCATGCCACCCATGCCGCCCATATCAGGCATCGCTGGAGCAGCTGCTGCGTCTGATGGTGCATCCGCAACCATTGCTTCAGTTGTAATCAACAATGCAGCAACAGATGATGCATCTTCAAGTGCAGTACGTACAACTTTAGTTGGATCAATAATACCCGCTTCTACAAGGTTTTTATATTCACCACCTTGAGCATCAAAACCAAAATTAATGTCGTCTTGCTCTTTCATTTTACCAGCAATAACGGCACCGTCATGGCCCGCATTTTCAGCGATCTGACGTGCAGGAGCTTCTAGTGCACGACGAACAATGTTGACACCAACCGTTTGTTCATCATTTTCACCTTCAACACCCTCAAGTACACGAGTAGCATAAAGAAGAGCAGATCCGCCACCAGGGACGATACCTTCTTCAACAGCAGCACGTGTTGCATGAAGTGCGTCATCAACGCGGTCTTTACGTTCTTTAACTTCAATCTCAGTAGCACCACCAACTTTAATAACGGCAACACCGCCAGAAAGTTTAGCAAGACGCTCTTGAAGCTTTTCTTTATCATAATCAGATGTTGTTGCATCTGCTTGTGTACGGATTTGTGCACAGCGTGATTCAATATCATCTTTTGAACCTGCACCGTCAACAACCACAGTATCTTCTTTCGTGATGTTAACCGATTTAGCAGTTCCAAGCATATCAAGTGTCACTGTCTCAAGCTTAATGCCAAGGTCTTCTGAGATCACTTGACCACCCGTTAGGATTGCGATGTCTTCAAGCATTGCTTTACGGCGATCACCAAACCCAGGTGCTTTAATTGCCGCAATTTTAAGACCACCGCGAAGCTTATTAACAACAAGTGCCGCTAGTGCTTCACCTTCAACATCTTCCGCAATAATAAGCAGCGGACGACCTGATTGTGCAGCCGCTTCAAGTAATGGAAGCATTGTTTGTAGGTTTGAAAGTTTTGCTTCATGAAGAAGAATATATGGATTTTCAAGCTCAACAGACATTTTGTCAGCATTCGTAATGAAATATGGTGAAAGGTAACCGCGATCAAACTGCATACCTTCAACGACGTCTAGCTCTGAATCCAGGCCCTTAGCTTCTTCAACAGTGATAACGCCTTCTTTACCGACTTTATCCATTGCATTTGCAATCATATCACCAATTTCAGTTTCACCATTAGCAGAGATCGACCCTACTTGTGCAACTTCTTCACTTGTTGAAATTGGCTTAGAGCGTGATTTAAGTTCGTCTGATACTTTTGATACCGCTAGTTTAATTCCGCGGCTAAGGTCCATTGGGTTCATTCCTGCAGCAACAGATTTGAAACCTTCACGAACAAGCGCCTGTGCAAGCACAGTTGCTGTTGTTGTTCCGTCACCAGCCACATCGTTTGTGCGGCTTGCCACTTCACGAACCATTTGTGCGCCCATGTTTTCATATACATCTTGTAATTCGATTTCTTTTGCAACAGAAACACCGTCTTTTGTGATACGTGGTGCACCGAATGATTTTTGTAGAAGCACATTACGGCCTTTAGGGCCAAGTGTTACTTTTACTGCGTTTGCTAGGATATCAACACCAGCAACGATACGTGATCGCGCGTCTGTTCCAAATTTTACTTCTTTTGCAGCCATTTTTAAATTCCTTTAAATTATTATTCTTATTCTACGATACCGAGAATGTCAGTTTCTTTCATAATCAATAGCTCTTCGCCATCAACCTTAATTTCAGTGCCGGACCATTTGCCAAATAGCACTTTGTCTCCAGCTTTAACATCAAGTGGTGTTACTTTACCGTCTGCGGCTTTATTACCAGTACCAGCTGCGATAATTTCACCTTCGCTTGGTTTTTCTTGCGCCGTATCAGGAATAATAATTCCCCCAGCAGTTTTCATTTCTTGTTCAACGCGACGTACTAGTACGCGATCATGTAAAGGACGAAATCCCATTTTGAAACCCTCTTTTTAGGTTGTTAAAGTTTAATTTGAATTTATGTGTTTTAGCACTCTAACAACAAGAGTGCTAAAAGTTGTACAGAACAGATAGTTCATTAAAAAAAAGAGTCAAGGGAATGAGGGTAAAAAAAAATATTTTTTTAAAATCAAATCACCAAATAAAGTGCAATTGTCCCTGCTCCAACCATTAAAGCATAGGGAAGCTGCGTTATAACATGGTCCATATGGTCACTGCCCGCACCAACAGATGCTAGCACCGAAGTATCAGAGACGGGAGATGAATGATCACCAAAAATACCACCACCCACAACTGCTGCCAGCGCCTTATAAACAATTGGATCATGGGCAACACCACCACTAAACCCATATGCAATGGGGAGTACAAAAGGGATCATAAGCGCAAATGCCCCCCAGGATGTGCCAGTGCAAAATGAAATAACGGCCGTAATAAAAAACGTCGATGCGACAAGAAGTGAGGGCGTCATAAAGCTTTCAGAGAAACTCATGATAAATTCTGCGGCCCCTAATCCTTTAGTCACCGTATTAATACAATAAGCAAGAGCCGTTATAATAATCGCGGACATAACACTTTTTGCACCTACAACCCCTATTTCAGTTAGATCACTAAAATCCTTCACATATTTTTTAATATATAAAGATGAACCAAGATAAATCACAGCCATGATAAAAGCTTCAAGGATCAGTAAACTACCAAAAATCAAATAGCTTACGATCACTGTTCCAAAAACGATAATTATTGGCAAACCGAAATCCCAAAAAAGATATGCTTTATCTTGTTGTTGTTCAAATATATCCCCACCTTCATCGCTCACCATCGGGATTGCACCGTCTCTAAGAACTTTTCCTTCTTCACGGGCGCGGGTTTCCGCTTTTCTCATAAACCCGTAATCAGGAATAATTTCTAGGGCGATAAGCATCGTGAAGAAAATCAATAACATCGGATAAATGTTATAAGGAATTGATGCCGCAAATAATGCAATCGCTTCGTTGGCACCATTGACCGGCCCGCCTTCTTTGGCAATAAGCCCTCCTAAATAAGCGCCCCATGACATAAAGGGCACGAGAACGCATACGGACGCCGTTGTGCTATCCAAAATAAACGCCAACTTTTCACGGGATACGCGCGCTTTATCAATTAATGGCCGCATAATTGGACCAGTCATCAATGGGCTAAAATAATCATCAACAATAAAGAAGCCCATCAACCAAGTTGTGAATTTTACTTTTTTGGGCGATGTTCCGGTTTTTGAAACTTTATTTGCAAAGGCAACAAGAACCCCTGCTCTTTTAAAGAGTTCAAAAAGAATGCCAATAAAAATAATGATGACACTGATACGTATAAATTCACCGTCTAAACTTGCCGCGATTAATTTCACCAATCCACCTGCAGGACCAAGTCCCCACATTGTCGCATCCGGGTTGTATCCCATCATCATCACGCCAATTAAACTGCCTGAAAATAATGAAAAGATAGCACTTCTTGTCCAAAACGCCGTGATAAGCGCAAATATCAATGGTACTAATGACCACACCCCAAAACTAATAGCAGTTTCCATATAAGTTTCCCTCAAACCTTTATTTATGGATGATATTAATCACTGGTATCATTTATGTACAGATTTCATTTAATTTTCTAAATATATTTCGCTTTAATTATTCTGGGGCATAACAGTCTTTTGGATCATCAATCTCCAGCACCCAAAGGTCTTCGTCAAATCCGATTTGCCGTTTGATATATTCATCTGCCTTCATTTCTTCCATAAAGTCATCACCAAGCGGTTGATGCCAAATAAGCTGATCATCCATATCTCGGGTTTGCGCAAATATCCGCGCCCCTTCCCCGTGCACATAGTGTTTGATTAATATTTGGCCGCGATCTTCATCACCTTTATGAACAATAACCGCAGATAAAAAAAGTTGCTCACATCTTTTAATTTCAGCAGACACCAAAAATCCCGTTTTTAAACGGGGCTCAAAGGTCATATTTATCAATCTCTTTTTTGATTTCGCGATTGACAGCACGACTGCCCATACCGACGGTACGGTTTCCTTTTTTTACTTTATTAAGGTTCGTGCTTATCTCTTCTTTACGTGCAGCGCTCATGGGTGCCATTTTTTCGATTTGTTCGATCAAATTATCTAAACTTTCTTTGACCTGATCAAACTTATTAACCGCATCATCGCTAGCAGACGATATTTTTGATAAATCCTTCGCCGTTTTATTAAGATCTTTTAAGATCCCATTTTTATCTTCGATCGCACTTGAAGTGCTAAGAACTTCTTTGCTCAAATTTTTAACCAACTCTTCAATACGTTTGTTGTTTTATTCTAACGTTGCCAATAATGATTTTGCTTCAATATCATAGCTGGCAAGTTTTACCGTTTCAGTTAACACATTTCTTGCATCATCTAACTTTTCTTGTAGGATCAGCACCTGTGCATATGTTTTTGCCACATCAACATTAAAATCAGGTAAATTATATGCATTAAATGCATATTGATATGCTTTTTCTAAATCCTCTTGTTGTAAATAAATTAGTGCCAGATT
>NZ_CBFIEP010000081.1:0-2803 GCF_965661635.1 Pseudemcibacter sp.
TCCAGTGAATTTAAAAATGGATCATTAAAATATATATTTAAAACAAACCATTAGGTTAATAATGATCCACTTACGATCCATCGAGAATAGTGATCCGGATCGCGATCCATTAGGGTTTAAAAATATGAGTGGATCGCTGTATGGATAGCTTATATTGGACTGTCACGACTATGCTATATTTTGATATTTAATCGTTATCTCATGAGATAATAAACTATAACTACCATTCCGACACGGCGAAACTATAGTTTCGAAATTGTCCAACATTGGACAATTTTCTCATTACCCCCTTGAGCAGAAACGGTTGACCAAATATTCAATTCTGGTGCAAAATAAAATCAAAGGAAAAAACTATGGAAATACCAACAGAAGAATATTTAGATTGGCTAGATCATGCCATGCAATGGCCTCAAGACATTGAAGATAGAGATTATGCAAGGTATCAGTTAGCCGTTGATGGGTTATCTGATGAGGAAATAGATTTAGTATTTAAAAAAGTGGATGAAAAGTTAGATTTACTCGATGCATATAATAATACTAAATATTGTGCTTAACCTAATTGAATTAATAGGTCAAAATGGCAAATTCTCGAAGTCCGCTTTGGATCGAAAGCAAACATTCACTTTAACTTCTTTAATCAAACTAGATTTATAGTGTTTTTATTGGTAGAATATTGATATCGAATAGGTGAATATTAGAAATCACTAAGAAGGAAATTTTATGACCCTGAAGCGATTATCATTTGTAATATTGTTCATCCTTTGTTTAGACAAAAGTGCCTTTGCAAAATATAATTTAGGTGATCAGTATTCAAAGTCCGAATTTAAAATAACAATGCGTGACGGAAAAAAACTGCATACAATCGTTTATTCGCCAAAAGATACTTCAACACTTTATCCAATCCTACTTTTTCGAACTCCATATTCCATAAGTCCGTACGGTCCAGATGATTTGGCTGTACCTGAAAAAATGATCCCTCATCCAGATATGATATCAAAAGGTTATATTTTTGCTTTTCAGGATGCGCGGGGGACCTTTAAATCAGAGGGTAAGTTTTCCGATATACGCCCCCCAAGTAAAACTAATGGGACTGTTGATGAAAGCACCGACAACTATGACACTATCGAGTATTTGATTAATAATATTGAAAATAACAACGGCCGAGTGGGGCAATGGGGAATTTCTCATCCCGGTTGGTATACAGTCATGGGCATGATTAGTGCTCACCCGGCGCTTAAGGCAGCTTCTCCACAAGCTACTACAGGTGATCCCTTCATTGGCGACGATGCACACCGAAATGGTATTTATCGTTTAATGCCACGCATGGCTTGGGCTTATCAACAAGTTGCTGGTACGGCGTCAGACCGTGATGATCCTGCCAAAATTTTGGTAAAGCCTGATTTTGGTACTAATTGGGGCTATGAGTTTTTTCTTAATGCTGGTCCTATCGATAAAATTAACGAGATATATTTTAATGGGCAATTAGGTAGTGAATGGGAAGATGTGATAGCTCACCCCAATTATGATGAATACTACCAACGTCGCCATATACCAAAATATATGAAAAATGTTTTAGTACCGACCTTAAATGTTATGGGCTGGTTTGACGCACCTGATCCATATGGCACAATTGCTACTTATCAAGGTATAGAAAATCTATCGCCAAACAACAAAAGTACCCTTGTAGGTGGTCCTTGGGTTCATGGTGGTTGGCTTAGTAGTAAAGGGGAAGAAGTCGGTGAAATATCCTTCGGCCAAAAAACAAGTGATTATTATAATAAAAATATTTTAGTACCTTTTTTCGAGTATCACCTGAAAGGATCTGGCAATTATCAAGTGGTGGAAGCACATATGTTTGAGACTGGGGGCAATAAATGGCATCGATTTGAACAGTGGCCGCCTAAAGCAATGAAAGCAACTCCCCTTTATTTTAACGATGATTTTACGCTAACATTTGATAAGCCGGAGACTAATGGTAAAGACAGCTATATCAACAACCCGATGTTACCAGTCCCTTATTCAACAAAAATTGAGTTTGGTTATGCTTATGGAGCATATCGGATCGAAGATCAACGTATAGCATCAACTCGTCAAGATGTTCTTAGTTATTCTACTAAGGAGCTTGATAGTGATGTTACTATTGCGGGGCCCGTGCTTGCAAAATTGATAACAGAAACAACGGGAACTGATGCCGATTGGTTTATTAAAGTGATTGATGTCTTCCCGGCCAGTGATGAAAATAACCCAGGATATCACATGCTGGTTGGTGCCGAAGGAATGCGTGCAAAATACCGCAAAAGTTTTTCTAATCCAGAGCCAGTAAAACCTAATGAAGAGACGCAGATTAATTTTGAAGTGCGTGATAAGTTTCACACATTTAAAGCGGGTCACAAAATAATGGTTCAGGTCCATAGCACTTGGTTTCCTGTTTATGATCGTAATCCAGGCCAGTTTATGAATATATATGGCGCTCACAAAGAGGATTACATAAAAACTAAACAAACGATACACCGTAAAGTCCAAAATTCTTCCCATCTCGTTCTACCTGTTTTAGTTCGTTAAGAGATATTAAGAAAAGACCAGAATTTGCTGAAAATTATTTTTTAAGTTAGTCATGCATCAATCGTAGATGGGATAAAGAGTGTCGAAGCCGTTTTCGCAGAAATCGCCGGGGTCGTTAAAACGGTGATTGCGGTGTACTGTACGTCATCAGGGAAAGTTGGGTTTTTAAGTCTTTATAATAAGAGAGTATTCTGCTCCATCTGTTAATATTATGCGGCCATAGCTTTAATGTGCAAGCGTT
>NZ_CBFIEP010000082.1:0-19266 GCF_965661635.1 Pseudemcibacter sp.
ATCTTTAAAATAGGTAAGATGAAAATGATATGTTATTACAGTAATGATTTATAGGGAAAACCATCATCCGATGAAAAGCATATTTAAAAATATAGGTGTCATTTTATTAAGCGTGGCGATGATTATGTCGTCGACATTGCCGACATTCGCGCAAAGTAGGCAATTTAGCATCGGAACAGGTTTTGTTGGTAGTTCCATGCATGCCCTTGGCACAGTTATGGCTAAGCATATGCAAAGAAACCTTCGCATGCGTGTAACGGCGCGACCATATGTGGGACCAAGCGCATTTATGCCATTAATTAATGCCGGTGAAGTGACAATGGGATTATCCTCCATGGGTGAATCAAATTCTTCTTATTTGGGGCTTGAAACGGAACCTATGAAAGATATTCGAACCATAGGACGTATTGTTGCTATGCCGTTTGCTTTTGTTGTTCGTAAAGACAGTGGAATTAAAACAATCGCAGACCTTAAAGGAAAAAAAGTAGTGCTTGATTTTGCTGCCGCTGGTGCTTTGACTGAAATGTCACAAACCATGCTTGATGGTGCAGGGTTAAGACGCGAAGATGTTGAAGTGGTCACTGTATCTGGCGTCGGGCAAGGCATTGAAGCGGTCGTCGAAGGAAATGCAGATGCAGCACCCGGAAGTGTGAGTATGGCAGCCGTAAGAAAAGCCAACGCGACAGCGGGAATTACAATTTTAAGTCTTGAAAAAGAGGGGTTTGAAGAAAGATTGAGCCAATCAGCTTATTCAGAAATCAGACCTTTTGTCGTGGGTGCGGATAGTTATCCGGGCGTTGAAACGGAAACAAGAATTTTTGCGCTTGATATTTATATTGTGGTGCCCAAATCATTATCAGATCAAGATGTGGTGAAAATATTGGATGTATTACATGCAAATTGGGATGATATTGGCAAGGATTATAACAATCTAACCAATTTCTCTCCTGCGGATTTAGTGCATGAAACGCAAACTGTGCCTTATCATAAAGCGGCTATTGAATATTTCAAAAGTGGAAAAGGACTAGCGAAATGGGATGAGGCAGCGGAGATGAGAAACCAAAAGTTGTTGGAAGTCTGGAATTAATAAACGGTGAGTGAACAAGAAATAGACAAGGGCGATACCACCATTAAAAAAGCATTTAATGTTTTTATTTTTGGATTGCCGGTTTTATTTGGCGTTTGTTGGATTATGGGCGTACCACTGCAGCTAGGCTTAGCCATTTTAGGCGGAAATTATTTAGCTCTTCTTATTGGGTTTTCTGTTGCAGCAGCTTTTATTTATTGGCCATATAGTGATAATGCCAAAACTATAGATTATATTTTGGCGTTGATCGCGGGTGGTGTTTGGCTTCTTTGTGCTTACCATTATGAAGATTGGCTTCTTAATCAACATGACCGAACATTTTTTAAAATTTCCATGGCTGTTATTTCGATTGGATTGCTCACTGAAGGGGTGCGTAAAACAACCGGAAACGGTATGGCAATAATCATTTTAGCGTCACTGCTATACGGTATATTTGGTCATAAAGCACCTGGTATTTTTGAAGGTGCGCAAAATGATTATGACGCCCTTTTCATGTATCTTTATATTGATAGCAGCGCCGTTCTAGGTTTCATTATAATGGTAGCAGGTACATTGATCTTAGGATTTCTAATCCTTGGACAGGTAATGCAGGCGAGCGGCGCGACTAAATTTTTCTCAGATATTGCCATGGCATCAATCGGTCATAAACGTGGCGGTCCTGCAAAGGTTTCCGTAGTGGGTAGTTCGCTAATGGGAACCGTTAGTGGCGCGACCGTTGCGAATATAATGTCAACGGGCATGATATCAATTCCTTTGATGAAACGTAACGGCTTTAAAGGCGCGATGGCAGCGGGGATTGAGGCCGTGGCTTCAAACGGTAGTCAGCTAGCACCACCCGTCATGGGGGCAACCGCTTTTATCATCGCGGAATATCTGGAAATGCCATATTCAACTATTGTCGCTGCTGCAATATTACCGGCTATTGTTTATTATGTTTTTCTATTTTGTCAGATTGATTTTTATGCCCGTGATAAAGGATTAGAAGGTCTTAAAAAATCGGAACTTCCAAAAATGTTTGATGTGATAAAAGCGGGCTGGCTTTTTATCATTCCGCTGGGTGTGCTAATTTTTTTCTTGTTTGTTCTTGCATTTAATCCTGCAAAATCTGCCCTATATGCGACGCTTTCTCTTTTGTTCCTTGCGCTTTTGAAATTTAAGAAATTACCATCACTTAAGATAATTTATGAATGTATTCTGGGTCTTGGAAAACCATTTGTCATGCTTGTAATGATTTGTGCGGGGGCGGGGATCATCATTGGCGTAATAAATATGAGCGGTCTTGGCTTTAGCCTTGCTCTCGCACTGAGCGATGTTGGGATCGCTTATGGTTTATTTGTAATGCTTTTATTGACGGCGCTAGCGTCCATTGTTCTAGGGATGGGTATGCCGACATCTGCCGTTTATATCATTGTCGCGATGCTTCTTGCGCCGGCTATAACCGATATGGGTGTGCCGGCCATTGCAGCACATTTCTTCGTCTTTTATTTTGGACTTGCATCATTTTTAACGCCGCCGGTTGCGATTGCTTCCTATGCGGCAGCGAGCCTTGCGAAAGCAGATTTACGTGAAACAAGTATGGCTGGTCTTAAACTCGGATTATCTGCATTTATCATTCCCTTTTATTTTATCTATAACCCTGAAATATTGATGGTTGGCGAATGGAATGTCATTTTAAGCAGTTTTACACTGCTGGTGATTGCGGGTGTTTTACTGGCGCGTGCGATTACATTATTTTCAAGTAGTGAAGAAAAATCGACAGCTTATGGTATGATTGATTTGTTAATGTCAATCGTTGCGGGCACAGCAACCATATGGCTTGGCAAAGAAAATATGCTATTATATGCTATCATGATTATTGGGATAGGCATGATTGTTTTTGGAAATCGTTTTTTTAAAATCAAATAAAATATAGGTGAATCAATGGTTAAATTTATGGTCAACGGCAGGGAACACACCTTTGAAGGTGATGAGGATATGCCACTTCTTTGGTATTTGCGTGAAGATGTGAAATTAACAGGGACTAAATTTGGTTGTGGTATTGCGCAGTGCGGTGCTTGTACCGTTCATATGGGCGGTATGGCGCAGCGGTCCTGTTCTGTGCCCATGGCTGCCGTTGATGGTGAAGATATCGTTACCATAGAAGGGTTAGGCGATCAAGATCGCCTGCATGCGGTGCAGCGTGCTTGGGTCGAAGAAGACGTGGCCCAGTGCGGGTTCTGTCAATCTGGACAAATTATGGCGGTGGCATCATTTTTAAAAGATTTCCCGAACCCGACGGATGAAGACATTGATGAAAATCATACCAATCTGTGTCGCTGTGCGAGCTATGCCCGCATGAGAATTGCCATTCATAAGGCCGCAGCCTATTTAAGAGGGGAGGCATAATCATGGGAAATTTTGATAGACGCCAATTTTTAAAAGTAACAGCCGCCGCGGGTGCGCTTGTTATTTCTAGTCCTTCATTTAGTTTTGCACAAAATGGCTCCAAGGATCGCTACCGAAATCTTGACACTAATCTCGGTTTTTATCTGAAAATTGATACGAATAATATGGTGACCATTGGCTATTCAGTGCCCGACGACGGGACTGGTGTTAATACGGCATTACCAATGCTTGTTGCTGAAGAGCTTGATGTTGATTTTGATAATGTCAATGTTGAAAAATTACCACCACTTTATAAAGAAAATGACGGCAGCAACCCGCGTGGTGGTGATGCACCCTATATCAATCAAACCTATAAAGGGCATCCGATCCATCAATCAACTGGCGGTAGCCAATCAATCCGCCGTTCCTATGAAATGCTGCGAATGGCAGGAGCAGAAGCCCGTGAACGTTTGAAACAGGCCGCGGCTGATGATCTTGGTGTGAATATTTCAAGTTTAAACACAGATAATGGATATGTGATCAGCGGCAATCAAAAAATCAGTTATGGTTCGCTCGTGGAAAAAGCCGCGATTGTGACTTTAACCGCTGAACCGAAATTAAAATCACCAGATGAATATAAAGTCATTGGTACGGATCAACCGCAAAAAGTAGCGGGCGATATTGCAATTGGCGCACAAAAATACGTGATGGATATGGAATTACCGGGTATGCTAAATGCGGTGATCGCGCGCTGCCCACACGCTGATGGTCTTGTGAAATCATATGATGATACCGAGGCATTAAAAGTGCCGGGCGTGCGCCATGTTGTGCGCGTGAACCGTATCCCCGAAGATATAAACGAACAGAAATATATCGCTGATGGTGTCGCCGTAATCGCTGACAGTCATTGGGCGGCTCTTAAAGGTCGCGAAGCATTGGAAATCGAATGGGACAAAGGGCGCTGGGCCGATGTGGACAATGCATGGATTGATCGCAATTTTGACAAAGTTATCGTAGAAGGTAAAACCAACGTCAGATTAGAGCATGGTGATTTTGATAAAGCCTTTGCCGAGGCCGATAAAACCCTTGAAGTTGCGTATGATCAACCTTATTGGGCCCATGCGACCATGGAAACACCATGCGGTATCGTTGATGTAAAATCCGATAAAGTCACGGTGATTGCTGGAAATCAAACGGCCGTTAGGGTCATGAATGATTTAATGCGTGTGTTACCGGGTTATACCCATGACCAATTTGATGTGACATTGATGCGCCTTGGTTCCGGTTTTGGCCGTAAATTTATTGTTGATGCCTGCACGGAAGCGGCGGTGCTTTCAAAAGCGGTTGGCAAACCGATTAAAGTAATTTGGACACGCGAAGATGATCTTGAACAAGATTTCTATAATCCAAAAGGTCGTCATATGTTTAAGGGCGGACTTGATAAAAATGGAAAACTAGTTGCGGCAAATTATTTCCATTGTTCAACGGATAATGATTTCGCGACACATGCTTTTCCGGCTCATCATGTCCCCAATTACCGCGGTGAAGTGATTGATAGTAAGGTGCTCCCAAGCGGCCCTTGGCGCGGACCAACGGAAAATGTAGCGGGTTATGCGATGCAAAGCTTTGTTGATGAAATGGCGCATCTAGCGGATAAAGATCCACTTCAGTTCCGTATTGATATGTTTAAGGATGCTGGTGATACACCAGCGCCGGGGTTTAGTAGTGACATTATGGAAGCGGATCGTTTCATTAACGTTCTACAAATTGCGGCGAAAAACCTTGGTTGGGGTAAAGAACTTCCCAAAGGGCATGGTATGGGTATTGCAAGCTTTATGACATTCGGCGGTTATGCGGCCTGCGCAGTCGAAGTTAAAGTGGACAGTGACGGAACGCTAACGATTATAAATGCTAGTGGTGCGGCCGATCCCGGCATTGCCATTAACCCGCAAGGGTGCCGCGCGCAAATTGAAAGCGGAACGCTTGATGGTTTTAGCGCAGCCCTTGGTCAGGCCATTGAACTAGAGGAAGGTCGTGTGATTAATAATAATTTCGATACATACCAAATGGCGCGTATCGGAACGTCCCCTCATATGCTTACATCCGAAGTCGTACGCAATCATATCGATCCAAAAGGATTGGGTGAAATGTCATTGCCGCCCGCCATTCCGGCACTCTGTAATGCGATTTTCGATGCATGTGGAGTGCGGATCAGAAAACTTCCAATTGCGGATCAACTTGAAAAAGCAATGAAAGCATAAATTTTACCTTTATAAAAATTCAATGCCCTTCACTCTATTTTGAGTGAGGGGCATTTTTTTAATCAAGTTTTTGTGAGGTACCTTGAAAAAAATCTTTGAACTTCAATATATGGTTCAATTCATTAGAATAATTATAAATTCTTGAGAGGAAAAAGATATGATCAATAAAGAAGTAGATGTAGCGATTATCGGCTCAGGTACAGCCGGGATGGGCGCTTATAGAACAGCCAGTGAGCATACAGATAATATAATGCTTATTGAAGGTGGCGTATACGGGACAACCTGTGCGCGGGTTGGATGTATGCCAAGTAAATTATTAATTTCAGCCGCGGAAGCAGCGTATCATTCTAGTCACACAGACATTTTTGGTGTCTCGGTTGATAATGTGACGGTTGATAAGAAAGCCGTAATGACAAGATTAAGAAGTGAGCGTGACCGCTTTGTGGGTTTTGTGATTGAATCCGTTGAAGGGTTTGATGAAAAACATCGCGTAAAAGGATATGCAAAATTCATTGATGATAACACATTGCAGATTGATGATCATACCACCGTAAAGGCGAAATCGATAGTCATCGCAACGGGATCAAGTCCGGCTTATCCAGGGTTTTTTAATGGTGCAGAAGATCGTTTAATCACGACAGACCAAGTTTTTGAGTTAGAGCAATTACCAGAATCAATGGTGATTTTCGGTGCCGGCGTTATTGGGCTTGAACTTGGTCAAGCACTCAGCCGATTGGGTGTACGAGTGAAAGTTTTCGGGAAAGATGGTGCAATTGGTATGCTTCAAGATCCGGAAATTCGTGATTATGCTGATAAAACATTCAATGATGAATTTTATTTAAATAGTGATGGCGATGTGAAGAATATTCAAAAAGTCGGCGATACTGTTGAAATCACCTATGTTGATCAAGACGGTAAAGAGCAAAAGGAAAGCTTTGAATATTTACTTGCCGCTACCGGAAGGCGTCCTAATGTTGATAAATTGGGATTAGAAAATACATCATTAAAACGTGATGAACTTGGTGTACCCGAAGCAAATAACTTTACGCTTCAAACAAGCGTTGACCATATTTTTATGGCGGGTGATGCAAATAATGATATTCCATTACTTCACGAAGCTGCTGATGAAGGGCGTATTGCCGGTGAAAATGCCGGGCGTTATCCTAAGATAAAATCAGGGCACCGCAGAACATCACTCGGGATTGCTTTTACTGAGCCACAAATGATGACGGCAGGTTTAAATATTCATCAAGTTAAACAACAATGCCAAGCTTGTTACGCCGTTGGCGAAGTAAGCTTTGAAGGACAAGGCCGAAGCCGCGTGATGAATATCAATAAAGGTATTTTGAAAGTGTATGGTGAACAAGGTACGGGCCGAATTCTTGGTGCAGAAATGTTTGGCCCTCGGGCTGAACATATTGGGCATTTGCTATCATGGGCGATCCAAAAAAACATGACCGTGTCAGAAGCACTTGATATGCCGTTTTATCACCCGGTTATTGAAGAGGGACTGAGAACCGCATTACGTGATTTAAATGCAAAATTATTCTTAGGTCCTGAAATGATTGAACGCTGCATGGACTGTGGTCCTGGTGCATAAATTATTTTTTACCGTAAAGATCGTCCGGGCTTCTAAGGATGTCCGCGACGATCTTTATGCTACCGTCTTTTGAGACTTCTTCATAAAAACAACTGCGTCTTCCGGTGTGGCAGGCAACGCCAACTTGATCAACAAAAAGCAGGAGTGTATCCGCATCACAATCAACACGAAAATTTTTCAATGTTTGAATTTGACCGGAGCTTTCCCCTTTACGCCATAATTTTTGTCGTGATCTAGAATAATAACAGACGCGTCCAGTATTGAGCGTTTCAATAATGGCGTCACGGTTCATCCACGCCATCATCAGTACTTCATGCGAATCGTGACTTTGCGCAATAGCCGGAATGAGGCTATCTTCATTGAATTTTAGCTTGTCTAATAATAGTGTGAAAGAGTTGCTATTCTCGGTGTTTGCCATAATATTTCCTTGATGGCTTGATATTTTATAACATACAGGGCAATATCACATTTATTGTCTCTAGGAAATAGTAATAAAGAGAAGAGAACAGAATGTTGAATAATAAGCACGATCATAGCGTATGTGTTGAAACCGCTTTAGAATCCGCCCAAAAAATTTGTGAAGAAAGAGAAACGCGCTTTACGCCTTTAAGGCGCCGTGTGCTAGAATTGGTATGGAGCAAGCACGAGCCCATTACAGCTTATGAGGTTCTTGATATGCTTAGTGAAGGGAAGAAGCGTGTGGCGCCCCCAACTGTTTATCGTGCTCTTGATTTTTTAATAGAAGAAGGATTTGTACATCGGATCGAATCTTTAAATTCATTTGTAGGGTGTAGTGACCCAGCCCATAAACACCAAGGTCATTTTATGATTTGCACTAAATGCAGTAATGTAACAGAAATGAATGAACAATCACTTCATAACGTAATTGAAAATGCAGCCAAAGAAAATGGGTACAGTTATGAAAACTCAATTCTTGAAATTGCAGGCGTTTGTGAAAATTGCAGAGCGTAGCTGAAATGGACAGTAACGCTGGCCCTCTCATAAAACTTAATAATGTAAGTAAAATCTATCACAAAAGTCCTGTGCTGGAAGACGTGTCTTTTTCTGTGAATCGTGGTGAAACTGTCACGTTGATTGGTCCAAATGGTGCTGGAAAAAGTACTTTAATGAAAATTTCATTAGGTATTCTTGACGCAACTTCTGGTGAAATTGAACGTGAAAATGATATCACCATAGGATATATGCCGCAAAAAGTTATGATTGATGAGGTATTACCTTTAAGTGTAAAAGACTTTCTCTATCTTAGACCAAGAACTTCATATGATGATGTAGCCAAAGCACTTGAAACCGTTAGCTTGTCACGCATGGCAGATCAACCCGTTCAAAGCGCATCTGGTGGTGAAATGCAACGAATTCTGCTCGCTAGAGCGATTTTGGGAGAAGCTGATTTGCTGGTTCTTGATGAACCGGTTCAGGGTATTGATATTATGGGTCAGCAGGAAATATACGGATTAATCGCAAAAATACGTGATAAAACGGGTTGTGGTGTTTTAATGATTTCCCATGATTTGCATTTGGTTATGGCTTCTACTGATCAAGTTTTGTGTCTTAATCGCCATATATGTTGTAGAGGAACCCCTGAATTTGTGAAAGATAACCCAGAATATCATGCCTTAATGGGACGACCGATGGAGGGAATAGCTATATATAATCATCATCATAGTGAAGGCCGTGACCATAAATATCATGGCCACGATCATAGCAAGGATCAGCAAGATGATTGATGATTTTATCTTAAATGCGTTAATCGCGGGTGTTTTGATTGCGCTTATCGCTGGACCACTCGGATGTTTTATGGTTTGGCGTAAAATGGCATATTTTGGTGATACCATTTCGCATTCTGCCCTTATGGGGGTTGCTCTTGGAATTGCGTTCGACAGTCAAAATCCATTGATTATGATTGGAACATGTTCGGCTATTGCGATGTTTCTTTTGTTTTTACAGCGCGATAACCGTTTTTCTTCAGATACAATCCTCGGGATACTAGCGCATAGTGCACTATCAATAGGTATTATCTTAATATCTATGATGGATAACTTTAGAACAGATATGATGTATTATCTGGTTGGTGATATTTTAGGAATTACTGAGGAAAATATATATACCATCGGTGGGGTTGCTGTCCTTTGTGGGGTTTGTCTTTATTTTATTTGGCGTGACTTGTTATCATTAACAGTACATCAGGATTTAGCCCATACTGAAGGGGTAAAAGTACAGCGTGTTAAGATAATGTATATGTTATTAATCGCGTTTCTGGTTGCTGTTGCGCTTAAAGTAATTGGTGTATTATTAATTACGGCCTTGATGATTATTCCAGCCGCCGCCGCAAGATCAATATCAAAAACGCCACTTCAAATGATTGCATTTTCAGCAATCGCAGGTGTAGTTGCAGTCTTTTCTGGTATCATGGCCTCAAGCCAATGGGACGTTCCAACAGGCCCTGCGATCGTTTTATCGGCGACAGTATTATTTTTACTAGGGCGCTTTACTTCGCGCGCATAAATTATAACGCAGCTTTATAATGGTCAAATGCTTGATCAAGATCAGCAATTAAATCATCCGCATCTTCAAGGCCAACATGCAATCGAACTAAAGGGCCATAATCATCCCATAATGGTAATTCACGTTCTCCTTTTAAATTATAAAAACTCATCACTAAACTTTCAAAACCACCCCAACTAAAACCCATTTTAAAGAGGTTTAAATGATCTAGAAATGCAGTAATGGATGCGTCATTGCCTTCTTTTAATGTAAATGAAAAAAGGCCGTTTGAACCATTAAAATCTCGTTTCCAAAATTTATGTCCTGGACAATCATCAAAAGCTGGGTGTAGCACTAAATCAACTTCATTTCTTGAATTAAGCCATTCGGCGATTTTTAAGGCACTTGCTTCATGTTGTTTTAATCTTGTTTTAATTGTGCGAATTCCACGCAGAGCAAGATTTATATCATCTGGTGCAGCCGTATATCCCATGTAGTAACTATTTTCATAAAGCTGATTCCAGTGTTGTTCATTGGTTGTGATTGTTCCTAACATTGCGTCTGAATGTCCAACAATATATTTTGTTGCCGCTTGAATAGAGACATCAATTCCGTATTCAAATGGGGAAAAATTAATCAAATTGCCGTAAGTATTATCAAGCATCAAAACGATATTGTGTTTCTTTGCAATCTTTGCAATTGCAGGAATATCTTGCACTTCCATTGTTACGGAACCCGGACTTTCAGTAAATATAACTTTGGTATTTTTTTGGATTAACTCTGATATTTCCTCACCAATTAAGGGATCATAAAAAGTTGTTTCTATCCCCATTCTTTTTAAAACCGTCTTACATAAGGCCCGAGTTGGCCCATAGGTCGTATCGACCATAAGAAGGTGATCTCCGCTGCTTAGAAAAGACATAAGCGCGGCGTTAATTGCGGCAAGTCCACATGGATATAATAAACAGTCATGGCCGCCTTCTAGTTCTGCCATCGCTTCACGAAAAGCAAAATGAGTAGGGGTGCCACGACGGCCATAATACATGATCTTATTTTTTAAATTTTTAAGTGCAAACTTTAAGTCAGCTACAGTGTCATGGATAATGGTAGATGTGTGATAAACAGGTGGGTTTACTGCTTTTCCTGTCCATTCTTTTTTACGGCCCGCATGAGCAATTTTTGTATCTTTTTTCATTATGACGTTTAATCTTTTATTTTATGACCGAAGTGTCGGGGTGCGACCCCCATTCTGTCCATGAACCATCATAAAGCGACTTATTATTCTGGCCAACAAGATCAAGTGCAAATAATAAAACACAGGCGGTCATGCCGCTACCGCAACTGGTTACTACTGGTTTTTCAAGATCGACGCCGCTATTTAAAAATATTTCTTTAAGTTCTTCAGGTGATTTGAACATTTTATCATCATTTAATAATACATTAAAAGGGACATTAAAACTTTCAGGAATACGGCCAGACTTTAATCCTGCTCTTGGTTCGGGTTCCGTTCCTAAAAATCGGCCATTTGATCTCGCGTCAATCACTTGCTCGGCTTTAGTGGTAATATTTTCAATTAACTGTTCTAAGGTTCTTGTAGCATTATCATCTTTTGATGCGATGTAGTGGCTCTTGTTAAAAACAGGAATGTCGTCAGTTACGGGGTGACCTTCTGCGGCCCATTTTGCATAACCGCCATTCAGTATGGAAACTTTTTCATGACCAAAGCTTTTAAACATATACCACCCTCGTGATGCTGATAAACCTGCACTATGGTCGTAAATGACAATGTGATCGGAATTTGAAATTCCAAATGATCGCAAACGACTTGCCATTTTTTCTTCGCTTGGCATCATATGGGGAAGTGGGTTTTCCGTATCAGCTATTTCATCGACATCAAAGAATAATGCTCCTGGAATATGGCTCGCATCATATTCTGCTTTTGCATCTCTTCCCGCATTTGGCATATGCCATGAACTGTCGAATATGCGAATATTAGGATCACCAAGGTTTTCAGCGAGCCAGTTGATTGATACGAGTGAAGGTGTTTTGGACATATTCGTTTCCTTAAATTTAAGAATTGAACGAAGATAGTTTCAATATCCCTTAAGGTCAATAAACGCTTCATACAAAATAGTGTTTTCTAGTTCATTGATGACTTTTATATATAATTGGATTATAGAGAATGAAATTTAAGATGTTAGGATAGCAAATGGCAAAAGAAATTTATGAGGGTTTATCCCAACTTGGCGGTGAAACAGTTCAAGCGAGCAGTCCCGAAGAAGCGGTTCTTGAAACAGTACCAAACCCACGACCAAATTCTGATTATTTTGTGCGTTTTACATGTCCTGAATTTACATCTCTATGCCCAGTAACAGGACAGCCAGATTTTGCTCATATTGTCATCGATTATGTGCCTGGTGATGCTCTCGTTGAAAGTAAGTCGCTGAAGCTTTATATGCATAGCTTTAGAAATCATGCAGGTTTTCATGAAGATTGCACCGTAGGAATAGGTGAAAGGCTTGTTGAAGAACTTAATCCAAAATGGTTACGCATTGGTGGATATTGGTATCCGCGTGGTGGTATTCCGATTGATGTGTTTTATCAAACAGGGGAGCCCCCAAAAAATATTTGGATCCCCGATCAAGGCGTGCCGACATATCGTGGTCGTGGATAATGTATGGAAATAAAAAAGGAGGCGAGAGCCTCCTTTTTTGATGATATTGTTATAAACCCTTTCCGAAGATTATACTTGGGAGCCAAGTTACCAACCCTTCGAAATTATAAAGGATAACGAGTGCCAATACCTGTATCAGGATGAACGGCATCACACCTTTATATATATCAGTTGTTTTAACCGTTTCTTCTGGTGCAACACCACGAAGATAGAATAACGCATAACCAAATGGTGGTGTCAGGAATGAAGTTTGTAAATTCATTGCCATCATAATTCCAAGCCAAATTGGGTTAATATCCATTAGGAAGAGAACCGGCGCCACAATTGGAACAACAACAAAGACGATTTGAATAAAATCTAGGAAGAAACCAAGCGCAAACATCACTAGCATCACAAGGACAAATGCACCCAATCGACCACCAGGTAGGTTGGTTAGGAATTCAGTGATATAATAATCACCATTAAATCCTAAGAAAATGAGTGTGAAGAGTGCGGCACCAACCATGATTATGAAGATCATAGAACTTGTTTTTGCTGTCATTTGTACAACTTCGTGAATAACGCGGTTGCGATAAACACGCATTAAGCTGTCAGCCAGTCCCCACAACATAGCAAGTATAGTTGGAATTGATATTGCAAAAGCAATGTAATCCATAATGGCAATATCTTCGCGTCCCATACGTAAGTCAAAAAGACCACCTAGTAATAGCAGTAAGAAAATTGCACCACCGGCAACGATAACAGGTAAAGGTCTGTCTTTATCATTTTTATACCCTGCCATCAGGATAGCACCAACGGCACCAAGAGCTGCCGCTTCAGTCGGTGTCGCGATACCGCCGAGGATTGAACCAAGCACGGCCACCACCAAAATGATTGGGGGCAAGAAGGCCGCAAGAACGGGTTTTAAATCAATTTTTTCTTCTTTATCTTTTACCGGAGGACAAGAATTTGGTGAAACTATCGCAACAATAACTTGATAAAGAATATAAAGCATCACGAGGCCAAGGCCCGGAATAAGAGCGCCAGCAAACAAATCACCTACAGAAAGTGGAGTTGGTGAGAAATTGCCTTGCGCTAATTGTGATGCTTGCCATGCGGAAGATAATTGATCACCAAGAAGAACAAGCACGATTGATGGCGGAATAATTTGTCCCAGCGTACCCGCCGCGGCAATACCGCCAGTAGCGACCGCAGGACTATATCCTTTATTAAGCATAGTCGGCAGAGCCATAAGACCCATAATCACTACTGTCGCACCAACGATGCCTGTAGAAGCAGCAAGTAGGGCACCAACGATCGTCACAGATATTCCAAGACCACCTTTAATGCCGCCCATGAGTTGCCCCATACTTTCAAGCAAGTCTTCCGCGATCCGCGATCGTTCAAGCATTACACCCATAAAGACAAAGAGTGGTACGGCCATCATTACGACATTGGTCATGGTACCGTATATCCGCTGGGGTACACCGCCAATAATCGACATATCAAATATACCGGTTGCAAAACCAATGCCCGCGAAAATGACTGATATACCGGGGAGTGTAAAGGCAACAGGATAACCAATTAGTAGGGATGCGCATGCCAGAACAAACATGACAGAACATAATAGCAAGTCTAAAGGCATACCAAAAAATTCGCTTAACCAAATGCCGAAAACAACAAAATCAATTTGAAATAATAATAAATCTAAAATCATTATACGCCCTCCACAATGTCTTCTTCGACAAGGTGCTCGTATCCTTTAAGCAATAGAAGAGAGTGTAATGATATGGAAACCCCTTGAAGGAATGTACTGACTACAAACAGAAGGATCATTGATTTAAGTATATACACAATATGAAGGCCACTCGTTTCAATGGACCCTTCCATGATTTGCCAAGATTGCGATACAAATGGCAAAGCATAGATGCCAATGATAATAAGAACTGGAAATAAAATGATAATAGTACCAAGAAGATTAACCCAAGCTTTCTTCTTTTCATCCATTTTGCTGTAAACAATGTCAACACGTACGTGGCCATTGTGAAGTAAAGTATATCCTGCCGCCCCTAAAAATAATAGTGAATGCATATAGGTAAGACCTTCCTGCACAGCAATACTACCTTCACTATAAAGATAGTTGATCATAACGATCCCAAACTGTACGAGTACCAACCCTAGCGCAGACCATGCGGTGATTTTTCCAATCACTTCATTGAGGCCGTCTATTGAGCGGGCAAATTTTGCAATTCCGTCCATGGATTTTGCTCCCGTTTTTAATCCCTAATTATTGTTTATAGTAAGGCTATTAAAGAGCCTGACCAAATTTATCCGATAGACGACGTGCAGCAAAATATGGCTCGTCAGCAACACCATTCCATTCTTTCACTTCTGAAAGTGTGGTCATGTAACTGTTATAGATACGCGTAGAAATGTCATCCGTTCTACCCATGTCCGCTGCGATATCTGCGGCTACATCCGCAAGTGCTTTCATAACTTCTTGTGGGAATTGGCGCAATTTTACACCGTGATCATTCACAAGCTGTCTTAACGCATTCGCGTTTCGAGCGTTAAATTCTGCAAGTGATCGCGCATAATGCATTTCCGCGAGTGCTTCGATTATCTTACGTTCTGATGGATCAAGATCATTCCACACATCAAGGTTCCAGCCTGCACAAACAGAAGCGCTAGGCTCATGATAAGCGGACGTATAATAATATTCTGCAACCTGATGGAAGCCAAGAGCCAAATCATTCCAGGGCCCGATCCATTCAGTAGCGTCAATGTTTCCTTGTGAAAGAGATAAGAAAATCTCACCACCTGGAAGCGTTACAGGTGTACCGCCCATTCGAGTGATAATTTCACCGCCGAAACCTGGGATACGCATCTTAAGGCCTTGGAAATCTTCAACGGAATTGATTTCTTTATTAAACCAACCACCCATCTGCATTCCTGTTGCGTTACACAGCATCGGTTTCACATTAAAATCAGCCGCTAGCTCGTCCCATAGTGCTTGCCCCCCACCATATTGAAGCCACTGCGTCATTTCAGTAGCAGAAAGACCAAAAGGAACGGCACCAAAGAAGTTAAACATAATATGTTTACCTTGCCAGTAATAATCTGGTCCATGGTAAATATCCGCATTCCCTTGAGATACGGCGTCAAATGCTTGAAGCGCAGGTACCATTTCATCTGCAGCATAAACACGAATTCGAATTCGACCATTAGTTGCGATTTCAATATCTCTTGCAAATTCTTCTGCGCGAGTGCCTAGTCCAGGGAAGTTTTTAGGCCAAGTCGTCACCATTTTAAGATCAATTGACGCTCTGCTGTTTGCATTACCGCCAGTGTTTTCAGATGCCCCCGCATTTTTATAAGTTCCTGAATTAGGGTCTACTGAGCTTGGACTACATGATGCTACTGCACCAGCTGCAATCGTGCCGGCACCAAGCGCAGCGGATTTTTTTAGAAATGAACGACGTTCCATTAGTATGCCTTAATTTTGTTAAGAAATTTTTAGTTATAATATACGGTTAACTTATAACCATACATATTGTCAAATTCAATGGTTACTGTGCTTTTCAGCATTTTATTTTATTAATCGCCAACCCTCTGAAGTAAGCATTTCGAAAGGTTTAAATTTCATTTTGTAACTCATTTTCTGACTATTTTTGACGAAATACCCTAAATAAATATAATTCAGTCCTCTGGTTTTCGCTATTTGTATGTGGTTAAGCACCATAAATACACCAAAGCTTCTTTTTTGAAACTCTGAGCTAATATCAAAGAAACTATAAACCATCGAAAGCGAGTCTTCGAGTTTATCCGTTAATGCGGCGCCAACCAATTTTCCATCATCAGATCTGTATTCAATGATCGAAGTGCTAATAGGACTGCTCTCAACCATATCTTGGTATTCTTCAAACGTAATGCCAGCCATTCCACCATTTTCATGGCGATCAGAAATATATTTTTTTAAAAGACTATATTGTTCATGCGTGGCAATATTCGGTTTAATTTCGAAGGTAATATCCTTGTTTTTATTCGTAACCCTTTTTTGGCTTTTGCTTTTTTCAAATATTACGACAGGAATTCTTACTGATTTACATTCATGACATTCCTGACAAGCTGGACGATAGGCAATGTCTTGACTTCTCCTAAATCCTACTAATGCTAGAGAATGATGAAGGTTTTCAGCTTTTTCACGTTCTGTTTCTGGACCGTTATGGGCTAAAATCGCGTCTTGATCATACGCAAGGGGAGCAGGCACCAACTCAGTAAAAATTTTTCTTTCAATTTCACCATCAAGATAGGGACAAGGTGAGGGGGCCGTTACATAGAATTTTGGAAAGTGCGAAGATTGATCTGTCATAATCCCTAAATACCATAATACCAAGGGGCGAATAAAGTATAACTTGCCCACAGAATTAAGATTAAAGGCACACCGACCTTTAAGAAATCAGCAAATTTATAATTGCCTGGTGCCAATACAAGTAAGTTGGTTTGATATCCCATTGGAGTTGCAAATGAACAATTTGCCGCAAAAATGACGGCAGTAACAAATATAAAGGGATCAACTCCCAGCTCTCTCGCTACATTAACGGCGATGGGTGTAAAGAGCACGGCCGTCGCATTATTACTTAAAATATTGGTTAAGAAGGCAATCAGTAAAAAGAAGGAGGATAAAATTACCGTTGTACTAGCACCATCAAGAAGATTAATCATAATCATCGCTATATAAGAGGCACCACCTGTCGCTTGTAATGAAGATCCCATCGCAAGTGCCGCACCAATAAGAAGAAATATATTACGGTCAATAGCATGGGCGGCTTTTCTGACGTTTAAACAACCGGATACAATCATGGAGAAAGCACCTAATGTTGCAGCGATAGCGATTGGAACAATGCCACCAGATGCGAGTACAACCACACCTAAGAAAATGCCAAGTGCTTTCCACATATCGGCTTTAATTGGAATTTCTTTTTCCGACCATTCAAGCAACATCACATCATCATTTAGTCTTAAAGAGTGGATCTGACTTTGTGTGCCCAGTACGAGCAAAGTATCATTTGCGACCAATCTTATGTCATTAATCGAGGTTCTATTCATACGGCTTCGTCTTTGTACACCTAGAATTTTACTACCGCCTTGTAAGACGAACCCTGCTTGATCTAGTGTTCTGCCATCAAGGCGTGATTTTGGTGCAACGATAACTTCAACAAGTTTTTGTCCGCGGGAAAGGGTGATATCTCTATCAGCGTCATCATCTAAATCTACAACAGAAAGATTTTTCACATCTGCTAGTAACATTGGATCTTTAGCTATTTTTTCGGTGAGTTCTTTCCTTGTTGTTGCAATAATAATTTGGTCGCCTTTTTCGAGCGTAATATCATCAAAAGGCGGAAGGAAGTTTTGCGTTCCGCGTTTTACCATCTGAACCGTAAGGCCTGATAGAATAGGAAACATACCTGCTACGGCTTTCTTGCCTATTAAAGAATTTCCGTATGTCAGATCAATCTGCGCGATAAATTGCTTGCCGGTAATCTGCATTTCTTGGTTTGATGACGCGCGATCGTTTGGCAGAATGCGTGGAGCAATGATTAAAACATAGAAAAAACCAATTGTCGCAAGAAAAAGGCCAGGAATAGCAAAATCAAAAAATCCTATCGCGTCACCGCCGATCGCCTGATAGGAACCAGAAACAAGCAAGTTCGTACTTGAGCCGATAAGTGTTGTCATGCCCCCTAAAATAGCAACGAAGCTGAGAGGCATTAAATATAGCGATGGCGATTTTCCAAGATTTTCGACCAAGGTAATCATGATAGGGATAAAAATAACTACAACTGGCGTATTATTTAGAAAAGCACTAATAATCATCACGGTAATTAGCGATAAAACTAAAATAGCTATGGGGTAATTATTTCCTAAACGAACCAGTACTTTAACCGGACTATCTAGTGCTCCTGTCTCAACCATACCATGGCCAACAACTAAAAGTGCTAGAATGGATATGAGCGCAGGATCGGCAAAACCAGACAATAACATTTTTGTAGTGAGAATTATTTCACCATCAAGGTTAACAACCGGCATAAAATGAAACAGGATAAGTACTGATGAAATAATTCCGAGAGACGTAATTTCCATCGGGAATTTATCAAGTATATAGGATATTATCCCTACCGAAATAATCGCAAAAGTTAACCACATTTGTAATGTTGGTTCTAAAACGTCCATATGTCCTCATCCTATATTTTAAAAATATAGTAACAGGAGTTTTTTTAAAAAAACAAGGTTGTTTTTCTGCTTAGTTTAGAAATTACTCGGTAAAATTGGTGCTTCACGAATAACGAGTATTGTTATTCTAAGGTTTTCCGGTCTATCTGGACGGTCCGGTAAAAGCGGTTCAGTTGAAGCTTTGCCGGTGATTTCTGCGAATCGGTCTGCAGATACACCTGCGCTACTCATCACACGTCTTGATGTATGTGCGCGATCAGAACTTAATTCCCAGTTGGAATAAGTCGAGCCAGCACGAAAAGGTTTGGAATCAGTGTGCCCGCTAATGGCTATTCTATTTGGCAGATTGTTAACTTTGCTCGCAATATGGCGAACCATACGTTCCGCATATGAATATAATTCTGCTGTATCATCCCGGAACATGGCACGGTTATTTTGGTCTACCAATTGAATGCGCATGCCGTCTTCTGTTACATCAATAATAACTTGATCTTCTAGCTCTGAAAATTCGGCGCTATCTTGAATGCTTAAAGAAAGCTCAGTTGCCATATCTTCAAATGCTTCT
>NZ_CBFIEP010000083.1:0-1957 GCF_965661635.1 Pseudemcibacter sp.
GGAAAGCTTGCGGTTGTTGGATGGGGATCAACCAGAGGTGCAATTCATCAAGCCGTAAAACGTGCCCGTGCAGAAAACATTGATGTATCACACATACATATTGGTAATATTTGGCCATTACCGCGTAACCTTGAACGTTTACTTAAGAGTTATGACAAGGTTATCGTTGCAGAAATGAATAAAGGGCAAATGAACAAGCTCCTTAGAGCGGAATATTTGCTTGATGCTTATTCATTAACTAAAGTGACTGGTCAGCCATTTAAAATTACAGAGATTTTAGATTGTATCCGCGAACAAGCAGGAGATGCGTCATGAATGAACAAACTGACGTTAAAAAATTGACTTTTAAAGATTTTGAAACCGACCAAGAAGTGCGCTGGTGCCCGGGCTGTGGTGATTATGCTATTCTTAAAAGCGTCCAAATGACCCTTGCGAATATTGGTGCAACACCGGAAAATACGGTTTTCGTCTCCGGTATCGGCTGTTCATCACGTTTTCCATATTATGTTGAAACTTATGGGTTCCATACGATCCATGGCCGTGCGCCAGCGGTGGCAACGGGTGTTAAGCTTGCAAACCCTGATCTTGACGTTTGGTTGGTAACGGGTGACGGTGACGGTCTTAGTATTGGTGGTAATCATATGCTTCATGTGCTTCGGCGTAATGTGGATATGCAGATCATGTTATTTAATAATGAAATTTATGGACTGACCAAAGGACAATATTCACCAACATCGAAACCAGGTTCAAAAACCCCTTCAACACCCATGGGGTCCGTTGATTTGCCGCTTTCGCCATGTTCGTTTGCACTTGGGGCTGGGGCGCGGTTTGTTGCGCGTGGTATTGACACGGCACTTAAAGCATTACCAATTACGCTTGAACGGGCGAAAGATCATAAAGGTGCATCTTTCGTTGAAATTTTCCAAAACTGTATTGTGTTTAATGATGGTACATTTGATCAGTTCACACAAAAGAAAACGGCGGCTGATTCGCAAATTCACGTAGTGCATGGCGAGCGGATGATTTTCGGAAAAGAAAAAGACAAGGGACTTGTTTTTAATCTTGAAAAATTTGCCCTTGAAATTGTGACGATTGGTGAAAATGGCGTAAAGGAAGATGATATCCTTGTTCATGATGAAACCAATAAAATGATGGCACATATGCTTGTGGAATTAACGGCACCGGATTTTCCGGTCGTTTGCGGTGTGATTTATTGTAACCCAGAAGAGAGTTATAATGATGCGGTTCACAATCAAATGAATGCGGCAAAATCAGCGAAGAAGGCTGATTTCAACGCGCTCATTCGTCAAGGCCGAACCTGGATAGTTGATTAAGTAAAAGCTGCTTTTCAAAGCGCTTTTTTGCGTTAAAAAATAAAAACGATCCCCACAATGCAGCAATTGCAAGTAGTACTGCAAATGCACTTATGCCCCAATTAAATATACCGCGGTCAATAATTGCTGTTTCAGGTGAAAGTTGATCATAAAGCACGTCAACACTATCATTTCTATTATAAAGTGGTGTGCTTGATCCGATTTTGTCGGTAAATTGATGTGCGTCGCCATTATTGTCAGTATACCGCACGATTGCATAATATGTATATCTCACGTCTTCGGAATTATTGCGCGCATCTATGCTGATGACGGTGCCTATAGTGGTTATTCCGTTTTCCATCATATCCATCATTTCTTGACTACTATAATATCCCCAATAACCTAAGCCAAGGGACATCAAGAAAAAAACCAATGCCGTTATTTTGCTATATTTTAAATGCTCTCGTGCTTTTTTAATAATTTCATGGTTTTGAAGAATTTTTCCCTTTATTTCAAGGGGTTTAGAAGTTGGTTTTTTGCCGCTTTTTATATCTTTCCAAAATTCTGATAGGAGTTCTCTATCAAATTTGCTTTTGGTTACTTTTTTATAAAATTTGTGAACTTTTTCACCGCCAAAAAGAAGC
>NZ_CBFIEP010000084.1:0-28750 GCF_965661635.1 Pseudemcibacter sp.
TTTACGATTAGCACGGCGAATATCTTTAACCATCTTGGTGGCTTTTGAATTAGTAGGTTTAGTTCTCATCTTCATTCCTTCACAAAATTACGATGAGATCAAAACCTCTCTTATGCAAATACTTTAAATGGTCTCATAAGCCTTGACGGGGTACAGACCGAATATCATTTAGAATATTCTGGTCTTCACTTGTAATCCCGATATACATATAAAAATCCCAGCCAATATGGACATAAAATTTATTTTTCCATTCTAAACTCGCCCATCCGTATCCTCTAAAAATCATTTTAAGAACAATACGTAAATTTTCTGGAAGTATTTTCGCATCTTCAGAGAAATCAATTAATTCAAACTCAGGGTCATATAAGGGTTCACCTTGCGAACGAACTTCATTTTTAATCGCTTCATGAAATTTCACGCGCGTTAGCCGTAAATATGGAAGTTTGCTCAGATCGAATAATTTAATAGCCGCATCAATATATTTTTCTTCAACTAAAAGACATTCTTTTAAAGTTAGAGTTTTACCATCAAACTTTTTGCCAGCATCAGAATAACATGTCCAAGAACTTGGACCTACATAGCGACCAGTTTCATCTCTTTGGGATTGGTCATATTTCGTTATCATATATTCAAACATATATTTTACCTTACGATGAATATATATTTTCCCAACACTTTAAACTACACAATCTTAGTCGTAAGCGTATCAATTCCGTCAATTCCAGCTTCCATCACATCGCCCTTAACCACAGGGCCAATTCCAGATGGCGTACCGGAATAAATCAGATCGCCAGGTTTTAAGACATAAAGTTCAGAAAGTTGTGAAACGACCTTTTTGACGCTGGCGATTAATTGATTAATATTGCCGTCTTGTTTTACATCACCATTAACACTAAGCCAGATACGGCCTTCTTTTGGGTGACCAATATCTGCCGCAGGATGAATAGCAGAAATAGGAGCAGACATGTCAAACCCTTTTGAAGGGTCCCAAGGCATACCTTTTGCTTTAAGGACAAGCTGCATATCTCTTCTTGTTAAATCATTACCTACCGCATAGCCAAAAATATGGTCTTCGGCTTGATCTTCTGAAATATTGTATGCCTCTTTGCCAATGGCAACGACAAGCTCAATTTCATAATGGAAATTATTGGTGTGCTGCGGGTATGGCACATCAACACCATCGGCAACAACAGCATCACCAGGCTTCATAAAATAAACTGGATCAACTTTGCTTGGATCCTCACCAAACTCAAGTACGTGATCCACATAATTAAGACCAACACAATAAATACGGTTCACTGGGAATTTTTCATCACGGCCGGCAATATCAACAAGCGGCGTCGGTTGTGCGGGAAATACTGTGTTTGTCATTTTAATATCCTTTATTTTCCATAAAGCTCGATGGCTCTGGTTTCGAAAGATTCGACCATACGGTGAACCGCTTCAGTAAACAAGCCACCAATCATTTTTTGGAATATTTTATTTCTAAATTCAAAATCCACTTCAAAATGAAGCGCGGAACCGCCCTCTTCTAAATCTTTGATTTCCCAAAGATTATGAAGATATTCAAGTGGTCCTTTTATGTAATCAATTTCTATTTTTCCATCTGACAATTTTACATGGCTCGTAAATCTTTCGCGAAAGACTTTAAAACCAATAATAAGGTCAGCATAAAAATCATCTTGCTTCACGTTATATAGTCGCGAACCAATGCACCACGGTAAAAATTCAGGATATTTTCCAACATCCGCCACCAGATCAAACATCTGCTTGGCGTCATATGGGAATATTCTATCTTCTACGAACTTTGGCATGATCAATCATAAAGCGGATTATGCTTTTTCATCTCATCAATATCAATAGGAGCATCATTATGGGCAAGCGCCCCTTTCTTTTTAAGAAGCTCTTTACGTGCCGCCTGTAATACTTCGAAATCTTCACTGGCGTGATGACTTGAACGTGTTAAAGGCGATGATGAAACATGCAAAAACCCTTTGATTTTAGCAACTTTCTTAAACTTTAGAAACTGATCCGGAGTAATAAACTCAATTACATCAGCATGCTTTTTTGTTGGCTGTAAATATTGACCAATCGTCATAAAATCAATATCAGCAGAACGCATATCATCCATCACTTGCATGACCTCTACTTCATCTTCACCAAGACCAACCATAATACCGGATTTTGTAAAAATTTCCGGATCCATTTCTTTAACGCGTGCAAGCAGATTTAATGAATGGAAGTATCTAGCTCCCGGACGAATACGAGTATAAAGACGCGGAACGGTTTCAAGGTTATGATTAAAAACATCCGGTTTCGCTTTTACAACAGTTTCAAGCGCACCAGGTTTATTTCTAAAATCAGGTGTTAGAATTTCAATGGTTGTTTCGGGCGATGCTTCACGAATGGCTTCGATCACTTTAACGAATTGATGGGCACCACCATCCTTAAGATCATCGCGGTCAACAGATGTTATCACAATATGCTTCATCTGGGTTGTAACAACCATTTCAGCAACATGCGCTGGTTCATCTGGATCTACCGGATTGCCCTTACCCGTTTTGATATTACAAAAACGACATGCTCTCGTGCATGTATCCCCAAGGATCATGACCGTCGTATGCTTTTTCGTCCAGCATTCACCGATATTCGGGCATGCGGCCTCTTCACATACTGTATTAAGCTTTAAACCACGCATTAATTTACGTGTTTCTTGATATCCTTTAGACACGGGTGCTTTCACCCGTATCCATTCAGGCTTTCTGACGTGACCGCTTTCGGTCACTTCTGCTTTTACTGCTTTATCCATGCGTTCCTCGCGTAAGGGTTTCCTTACATATGGAGTGTCTTACCAAAGGCGTCAAGTACTGCCTCATGCATCATTTCCGACATTGTTGGATGTGGGAACACTGTATGCATAAGTTCTACTTCTGTTGTCTCTAGTGTACGAGCAACAGTATAGCCTTGGATCATCTCGGTTACTTCTGCACCGACCATGTGTGCGCCAAGCATTTCTCCTGTTTTTGCATCAAAAACAGTTTTCATCATGCCTTCTGCTTCACCCATGGCAATGGCTTTACCATTCCCAATGAATGGGAAACGTCCAACCTTTACCTTATGACCTGCTGCAATTGCCGCTTTTTCAGTCATGCCAACACTTGCCACTTGTGGGCGGCAATATGTACATCCTGGAATATTACCTTTATCCATTGGATGCACGTCGGTGATTTCTTTATGGCCTTTATCTTTGGCAATCTTTTCAACCAAAACAACACCTTCATGGCTGGCCTTATGCGCAAGCCATGGTGGCCCCGTTAAATCGCCGATTGCGTGAACACCATTAACACCAGTATGACCCCATTCATCGGTCACAACATGACCACGGTCAACCTTGATTTTATTTTCTTCAAGACCGATATTTTCTGCGTTTCCGTCAATACCAATGGCAATAATTACATTATCAACTTCGATCTGCTGTGATTTACCGCCTTTGCTTTCAACTGTACAAACTACTGTTTTGGCTTTTTTATCAAGCTTCGTCACTGACGCTTCCGTCATGATATTAATGCCTTGGGATTTAAATGATTTTTGCGAGAAAGCAGAAATTTCTTCGTCTTCCACCGGCATAACACGGTCCATCATTTCCACAACAGTTACATCTGAACCAAGTTCATTATAAAAACTGGCAAATTCAATACCAATAGCGCCTGAACCAATCACCAAGAGCTTACCAGGTACTTCTTTAGGTGTTAACGCATGACGATATGTCCAAACACGCTCGCCATCCGCCTTAAGGTGCGGCAGTTCTTTTGCGCGCGCGCCAGTCGCCAGAATAATATCCGTACCATGTACCTCAGTTTTTTTACCGTCTTTTTCGACTGATAAAACACCAGGCTTCACAAGTTTACCATTTCCTTCGATCACAGTAATTTTGTTCTTTTTCATCAAATGCTTGATGCCTGCGCTTAATTGGCCCGCGATACCACGGCTTCTTGACACTACTTTGTCAATATCAAATCCAAGCTGTCCGGCAACAAGACCATAATCTGCGGCATGTTTCATATTATGAAATACTTCGGCTGAACGTAATAATGCCTTCGTCGGGATACAACCCCAGTTTAGACAAATACCACCTAATTCAGCGCGTTCAATTACGGCCGTTTCATAACCAAGCTGCGCCGCACGAATTGCAGCAACATATCCACCCGGGCCAGAGCCAAGCACGACCATATCAAATTTTTGTGCAGTCATATTCTTAACTCCTTACAGTAACATTGCGGATGGTTGTTCAAGGAACATTTTCACCGCTGCGATATATTCTGCGCCAACGGCACCATCAATGGCACGGTGATCACATGAAAGTGTCACAGTCATCACAGTCGCAACTGTTAATTCACCATTTTTAACAACTGGACGCTGTTCACCAGCGCCGACTGCCAAAATTGCCGCTTGTGGCGGGTTAATTACCGCGTCAAAATTCTTCACGCCCATCATACCCATGTTTGAAATTGAGAATGTCCCACCTGCATATTCCTCAGGGGCGAGTTTCCCTTCCTGTGCACGTCTTGCAAGATCTTTGGTTTCATCAGAAATCTGACGAAGACCTTTCATATCCGCACCGCGAACAACAGGCGTAATCAAACCACCTTCAATTGCAACTGCAACCGAAATATCGGCGCGTTTGAATTGACGCATGGTATCACCCATGTATTGAACATTAGCCGCAGGAACTTTCATAAGCGCCGCTGCACAAGCTTTAATGATGAAATCATTGACGGAAATCTTATATTCGTCAGACATAGCATTAAGCTGCTTACGCGCCGTCATTAAATTATCAAGCTCAATATCCACAGTCACATAGAAATGTGGAACTGTTTGTTTGCTTTCCGTTAAGCGCTTCGCAATTGTTTTACGCATATTGCTAAGTTTGATTTCTTCGAATGGTGTATCACCGTCCATTGATACTGCCCCCATCGCCGCAGAAGTAGCCGCAGCAGGTGTATAACTTTCAACATCGCGTTTTATAACACGTCCACGTGGACCTGTGCCTGGAATTTGCGAAATATCATAACCACTTTGTTCCGCAATTCGGCGCGCAAGCGGTGACGCAAAAACGCGCTCCCCGCTTGCAACTGGAGCAGCAGGAGCCGCCGCAGGGGCTGGTGCTGGTGTTGGAGCAGGCGCAGCAGCAGCAGGAGCTGGCGATGCTTCAGGTGTCGGTGCAGCCGCAGGTGCAGCTGGTGCCGGAGCGGCAGCAGCAACACTATCCATAGCAGAGGCATCTTCACCATCTTCAAGTAATACGGCGATCAATTCACCAACGGCGACATTTTCGGCGCCTTCGGCTATAACGATCTTGCCAACAATACCATCATCAATGCTTTCGAATTCCATAGTGGCTTTGTCAGTTTCAATTTCAGCAAGTATTGTACCGCTTTCAACTTCGTCGCCTTCTTTTACAAGCCATTTGGCCAGAGTACCAGTTTCCATAGTTGGGGAAAGCGCAGGCATAGTAAGTGCAATAGCCATGTTTATTCTCCTTGCTTATAACAAACTTGTTTCGCAGCAGCGACAATTAGATCGTCACTTACCACAGCAAGTTTTTCAAGGTTAGCAGCGTAAGGCATTGGAACATCTTCGTTTGTCACACGCATTACCGGTGCATCAAGATAATCAAATGCATCTTCCATTAGGCGTGCTGAAATTTCTGAGCTGACGGAACATGTTGCCCAGCCCTCTTCAACACAAACAACACGGTTTGTTTTCTTCACAGATTCAATAATTGTATCCATGTCTAGTGGACGAATAGTTCTTAGATCAATCACTTCCGCATCAACACCTTCTGCAGCAAGTTTTTCAGCCGCATCAAGAGCAAATTTTACACCGATTGAATAAGACACAAGCGTGACGTCCGCACCTTCACGAACAACTTTCGCTTTACCAATTGGAACCGTGTAATCCTCAATATCTGGTACATCGAAGCTATAACCATATGTGATTTCATTCTCAAGGAAGATCACAGGGTTCGGGTTTTTAATCGCCGCTTTTAATAATCCTTTACAATCAGCAGCACTATAAGGAGCGACAACAATTAATCCCGGAACATGAGCATACCATGATGCATAGTTTTGTGAATGCTGCGCACCCACACGACTTGCGGCACCATTTGGGCCACGAAATACCATTGGACAGCGAATTTGACCGCCTGACATGTAATTTGTTTTTGCGGCACTATTAATGATTTGGTCAATTGCCTGCATGGCAAAGTTAAATGTCATAAATTCAACAACTGGCTTAAGACCCGCCATCGCAGCACCAACAGCAAGTCCGGCAAAACCGTGCTCGGTAATTGGGGTATCAATTACGCGTTCTTCACCAAATTCTTGAAGTAAGTTTTGCGTAACTTTATAGGCGCCTTGGTATTCTGCAACCTCTTCACCCATTACAAAAACATCTTTATCGAGACGCATTTCTTCTGCCATCGCATCACGAAGCGCTTCACGAACCGTCATATTGGTAAATGTTGTCCCTTCTGGTAGATCACTTTCCACAGGAATCGCTGCCACTGGGGCGGACAATTCCGGCACTGGCGCCGCTTCTGTGGTTTCAATAACAGGTGGCTCACTCGCGGGCGCAGCAACAGTCGCTGTTATACCGTCTAAAACGCTCGCATCTTCGCCGTCCTCTAATATAACGGCGATTAATGTTCCAACGGCAATACCTTCTGAACCTTCAGCAACAAGGATTTTTCCAAGTACACCTTCTTCATCAGTTTCAAGCTCCATGGTCGCTTTATCGGTTTCGATTTCAGCTAGAACATCACCCGGGGCAACTTTATCGCCTTCGTTGAAGTTCCATTTTGCAACATTTCCTTCAGTCATCGTCGGCGACATTGCAGGAAGTAAAATTTCTACAGACATATTGATATCTCCTTTATTCGTATCTTATTCGGCGACCAAAACGTCGGTATATAATTCAGATGGATCCGGTTCAGCACTTATCTGCGCAAAGTCAGCAGCTTCTGATACAACGGCTTTAATTTCCTTATCAATGGCTTTTAGCTCATCTTCAGACATTATATTGCCTTCAAGGATGCGGTTTTTAACCTGATCAATTGGATCAAATTCTGCACGCATTTTCGATACTTCTTCTTTAGAGCGATATTTCGCAGGGTCAGACATAGAATGTCCGCGGTAACGGTAAGTCTTCATTTCAAGAAGAACAGGCCCCTCACCCTTACGGCATTTGGCAACCGCACGCGCGGCGGCTTCACGAACCGCAAGCACATCCATACCATCAATCATTTCGCCTTCAATTTTAAAGCTTTCACCACGGCGGAATAGCTCTACTTCTGATGATGAACGTGCAATAGATGTACCCATCGCATATTGGTTATTCTCAATCACAAAGATAACCGGAAGATTCCAAAGGCGCGCCATGTTAAAACTTTCATAGACTTGGCCTTGGTTTACGGCACCGTCACCGAAATATGTCACAGATACATTATCATTTTTACGGTATTTATGAGCAAACGCGAGACCAGCACCAATGGGAACCTGTGCACCAACGATACCATGACCACCAAAGAAACCATGTTCAACACTAAACATATGCATTGAACCGCCTTTACCTTTTGAAATGCCGGTTTCACGACCGGTTAATTCCGCCAGAATAACTTTTGGATCAATCCCACACGCTAACATGTGTGCGTGATCGCGGTAACTTGTCAAAATACTATCGCCGTCTTTTAATTCGGCTTGAATACCTGTAACAACGGCTTCCTGACCAATATAAAGGTGACAGAAACCACCAATTAAGCCCATGCCATACATTTGACCTGCTTTTTCTTCAAAGCGGCGCATCATAAGCATGTCTTTATAGTATTTGATTAGATCTGCATCAGAAGCTGCAGGTACATTCGACTTTACAGCTTTGCGGCGTGCGGCGGGTTTCCCGCTTTTAGTTGTCTTGCGGGTCGTGGGTTTTTTAGCCATATTCCTCACTCTTATTGTTGATATTAGTCCATAGTCTAAAAAACCGGCACTTCACCTTTGCCGGATTTCAAACTATTTAAGGATATAGATTTCTCCTTAAAACATAGTACTATAATCACTAAAAGTTATTGAAATACAACATTTTTTTTAAATTAACTAAAATTAGGTTAATCACACTTTTTTGTTGACTCTCAAGCAAAAACTTACCCTTGCCATAACAACATGAAAACAAACGATTTTTAAATCATAGAAAAGAAAAAGGGCCTTTTAAGCTTTAAAAGACCCTTAGTTCACTAGATTATATTATTATTATTTATTTGAAATTATGATTTCATCGGGATGGGCATAGCCCAATTCCCTTCTCGCCAGTTCATCAAGATAATCAGGATCAACATGATCACTTGAAAGAAGATCTACATGAAGTTCCAGATCCTCCCTCACCGCTTTTATTATTTGTCGTTCTGCTTCAAGGGCGGCGATTTCCTGTTCCAGCAGTTTTTGTGACGTGACACTATTAAATCCATGCGCAGCAAAATAAGCAGACACCAGCAGCGCAAATAACGGCAGTGACATGCTTTTCAGTCGCACAAATATGGTTTTAGCGTTCTTCATGGCAAGCAGTGAATCACAGCCGATTCGGCGGGTCAATAAAAAAATGCAAAAAAGAATCGTTTAGAGTCAATGAATTATAAAAAACACAAGATATAGTATGCCGATTCGTTTTACCCCATATAAAAATGGGATTTTTTCCCATTGCTAGATTCATGGAAATAAGAAAATTCACATAAAACGATGCAAAAACAAATCACTTTAGATATAAGATCCTTTGATTTACAATTGCTCAATTAATTTTTAAAAGGATGTAGCATTCTCAAAAAGACATAAATACGATTTACAGATATCTAAGTTTTGCGGATGTGTGTCGTTTGTTTTCAAATCATTGTATACCGATGAGTGCACCCTTTTCACAAAATGACCCATTTGAATTTTCAATTATTTTGGATGGTGATGATTCTTTATATGAAGGTGTAATTAAACTGAGTGAAGAAAGTAAATATGGAATTACATGTTATTCTGAGACAGCTACAAATTTACTTTTATGGGCTCATTATGCTGATAAACACAAAGGTGTAGTCCTTGGTTTTGACGCAAATCATTCTTTCTTCGAGAATCTTAAAAGGGTTAAATATGTCGATCGTATGGAACAGCACGGCTCTTCCAATTTTGATATTATTCTTCAAAAAAGCGATAATTGGATTTATGAAAAAGAATGGAGGCAAGTTTGGGAAGCACCTAACGATTATTATGATGATCTAGTAAAACTTCCTGGAGATAATAGAGAGCATCTGAGTTTAAAGAAAATTCCAATGGAAACTATTACAGAACTAATTTATGGAATTCGTTATTGGGACAATGAGTTTTTACCGGAAGATGTCTATAAATTGAAATCAAGCTGCAACTCAAATTTTGCAAATTTTCTCGTAGAAGAAAAAGTTTCCAACGAAAACACAATACCTGTAATATTTTCACGCTTCTTAATGGCTTCTTTTCCTCAAATAAAAGTGCTAGGTGCACATAGACACCCTAGTAAATATGAAATAGAGATTTTTCCTTGTTAATAATCAAAAAAAGCCTCTGAACTTTCGTTCAGAAGCTTTAATAAATAATTATATTTACAAATTAACGAAGGATACTTTTACCTGCGTAATGGGCCGCTGAACCGAGCATTTCTTCGATGCGGATTAGTTGGTTGTATTTTGCTAATCTGTCTGAGCGCGCGAGTGATCCTGTTTTGATCTGTCCGCAATTTAATGCCACCGCAAGATCCGCGATGGTTGCGTCTTCTGTTTCGCCGCTTCTGTGTGACATCACCGATGTATATTGCGCGCGGTGCGCCATGTTAACGGCATTAAATGTCTCGGATAATGTTCCGATTTGATTTACTTTCACCAAGATTGAGTTGGCAACGCCCTGATCAATACCATCAGAGAGGCGTTTTGGGTTCGTTACAAAAAGATCATCACCAACAAGCTGTACTTTATCGCCAATGGCGTCTGTTAATGCTTTCCAGCCTTCCCAGTCATCTTCGTCAAGGCCGTCTTCTATGGAAAGGATTGGGTATTTGTTACATAGATCAACGTAATAATCGACCATGCCACCCGCGTCTAAGGTTTTGCCCTCACCCGCTAAAACATAATTTCCGTCTTTATAAAATTCTGATGAGGCGCTATCAAGCGCAAGCATGATATCTTCGCCAGGATTATAGCCCGCATTCTCAATGGATTTCATAATGAAATCTAGTGCATCTGTTGTACCGTTTAAATTTGGTGCAAATCCGCCCTCGTCGCCAACGCCCGTGTTATGGCCCGCGTCAGACAGGTTTTTCTTTAAGGTATGGAAAATTTCCGCTCCCATTTGAATGCTTTCACGAACATTACCCGCGGAAACCGGCATAATCATAAATTCCTGAATATCAATCGGGTTATCGGCATGCTCACCACCATTAATGATGTTCATCATTGGCACCGGAAGCACATGGGCGTGTGGCCCACCAAGATAAGCATATAATGGCATTGCGGCTTCGTCAGCGGCGGCCTTTGCTGTTGCTAGACTAACGCCCAAGATCGCATTGGCACCAAGACGGGATTTATTTTCTGTTCCATCCAAATCGCGCATGGCATTATCAAGGATAATTTGCTCTTCAGCGTCTAAGCCCGTTAGCGCATCATAAAGTTCCGTATTTACGGCTTCAACGGCTTGTTCAACCCCTTTACCCATATAACGCTTGCCACCATCGCGAAGCTCAACGGCTTCGTGTGCGCCAGTTGATGCGCCACTTGGCACCGCAGCGCGACCAAAGGCGCCCGTTTCCAATGTAACGTCAACTTCAACGGTTGGATTGCCGCGGCTATCAATAATTTCGCGGCCTTTGATATCAATAATTGCTGTCATGATAATTCTCTAGTTATTAATTATACTAATCTTGATTGATTAAGGGCTGCTTCAATGAATGAAGCAAATAATGGGTGTGGATCAAACGGTTTTGATTTAAGTTCCGGATGGAACTGAACACCGATAAACCACGGATGATCTTTAATTTCTACAATTTCTGGCAACGTTTCATCTGGTGAAAGTCCTGAGAAAGTTAACCCCGCCTCTTCGAGAATTTCACGGTAATTTATGTTTACCTCGTAACGATGACGATGACGTTCACTAATTGTGTTACTGCCGTAAATTTCTGCGACATGGCTTCCTTCAACGAGTGTAGCATCATATGCACCGAGGCGCATTGTGCCGCCTTTGTCGTCTTCTTCGCTGCGTTGATGAATAACACCATCAAGTTCCCATTCGGTCATAAGGCCAACAATCGGCGCTTCGCACTCACCAAATTCGGTGGAATTTGCCCCTTGGATATTGGCAAGATTTCTTGCGGCTTCGATGCAAGCCATCTGCATTCCGAAACATATTCCAAAATAAGGAATTTTACGCTCACGGGCGAATTTCGCAGCCGCAATTTTCCCTTCTGCGCCCCGCTCGCCAAAGCCACCAGGCACAAGAATGCCGTCCACTTTTTCTAGTTTACTTAAGGCGGCGTCATCTTCAAATTCTTTTGCATCAATCCATTCAAGATTTACTTTAACATTATTAGCAAACCCACCATGAATTAAAGCTTCTGATAATGACTTATAGGCATCACGAAGCTGAACATATTTTCCTACAATGGCAATGTTAACTTCACCTTCCGGTTCATTAACATGATCAGAAACATCAAGCCAACGCGTAAGATCAGGTTCCTGGTCCTTCGGATCAATATTAAAGGCTTTAAGCACTTCAACATCCAAACCTTCAGCATGATAATTTAGTGGCACTTCATAAATGCTGTTCGCATCTAATGCCTGAATTACAGCACTTTCTGGAACATTACAGAAAAGACCGATTTTACGGCGCTCCTCATCGGGAATTTCATGTTCACAGCGACATACAAGCACATCTGGCTGAATACCAATACTGAGAAGTTCTTTAACGGAATGCTGTGTCGGTTTTGTTTTAAGTTCACCCGCGGCTTTAATATATGGCACAAGCGTCAAATGCACATATATACATTGACCGCGCATATCATTGCCAAGTTGACGCAGCGCTTCCAAGAAAGGTAAGCTTTCAATATCACCGATTGTACCACCCACTTCACAGAGAACGAAATCAGTTTCTTCATCAACGTCTGATGTTGCAAATTCTTTAATGGCGTTGGTTACATGCGGAATAACCTGCACTGTCGCACCAAGATAATCACCGCGGCGTTCTTTGGCGATAATATCTGAATATATGCGGCCAGTTGTGACATTATCTGATTGTCTTGCGGGTACACCTGTGAAGCGTTCATAATGACCAAGGTCAAGATCTGTTTCCGCCCCATCATCGGTAACAAAAACTTCGCCGTGCTGATAAGGCGACATTGTACCCGGATCAACATTTAGATAAGGATCAAGTTTTCTAAGTCTTACGGAATAACCGCGCGATTGCAAAAGCGCGCCAAGAGCTGCGGAGAGAAGTCCCTTCCCTAAAGAGGAAACCACACCACCAGTAATAAATATATAACGTGTCATTGGTTGCTAACAATCCAGAAATATGAACTTTTAATATTAGTCTTTTATAAAACAAACGGCACCAATGGCGCCGTTTGAAAATTAGTTTGAAACTGGAACTTGTGGTACCGCAGGCTCTTCCTTAACGGGAGCTTGTTGCTCAACCGCGGCGGGCGCCATTGGGGTTACACCATCAAGCACTGACGAGCTTCCGGAATCCTGTTTCGCAATCCATGCAAGGGTCAAACTTGTTACAAAAAAACAAGCAACCAAAATTGTTGTAAGGCGTGTTAAAAGATTTGCGGCTGCACGACCAGTCATCATGCTTCCCTGTCCACCACCGATACCAAGGCCGCCCCCTTCTGATTGCTGTAACAATACAGTAATAACAAGGGCAATCGCCAACATCAGATGTATAACAAGAACAACTTCTTGCATTTTCTTACTCTTCCAATTTAATTTTTAAACACAAGCTTTACATAACGTCACTTGATTCATTTACAAGAGGCTTTTACTCCAAACATTCAAGCTTGGCTAGTATTAATTTAGCCTATTTGATCATAAGCAGAAATAATTCCGTAAAAGTCATCCGCCTTAAGGCTTGCACCACCAACAAGTGCGCCATTGACATTTGCCACTGACATTAATTCATTCGCATTTGAGGCTTTAACTGAACCACCATATAAAATATTAATATTATCCCCGGCTGAACCAAAACGATCAATTAATACATCGCGTACGGCTGCATGCACTTCTTCCACATCAGCCGCTGTTGGTACTTTGCCCGTACCGATCGCCCAAACGGGTTCATATGCAATAATTGTATTATCTGCTGTTGCATCATCCGGAATAGATGCTTTGACCTGACTTGTAACAATATCAAGTGCTTTACCTGCTTCACGTTCATCTATCGTTTCACCAACACAAATAATCGCTATTGCGCCTTGTGCCTGTGCGGCTGCGGCTTTTTCTTTAACGGTTTCATTGCTTTCAGCGTGATCCGCACGTCTTTCAGAATGTCCTACGATAATATGATCACAACCCAACTCTTTGATCATTTCAGCGGAAATATCACCCGTATGAGCGCCAGAAACATTCATATGACAATCCTGCGCACCAATAGCAACATGTTTGGCACCTGTATCAACCAAAGTGCTGATTAATGTAAAAGGTGGACAGATAAGAACATCACATTTTGCACCCTTTTCATTTATTAAATCATTAAGACGATTAATTTCAGATGTCGCAGCCTTAAGGCCGTTCATTTTCCAGTTACCAGCAACAAGTGCTTTCGGAGCAGTCATATCGTGCGTTCCTTCATTAAATTGTTAATTAATGACTGACTAACAGATATTTATTGATAATTCTATACGGATTAGTAAAAAACAGCCCCGTTTCCTAAAAAATCGCTTCTTTTATGGTTGCGAATAATTGCGCCGCTCACTATTATGCCGCAAATATTATGAGAACTGCATATTTTCATAAAGATATATGCCCGTTCATAAATTTAAGAAACAGGTTTTATTGAATGTTAGACTTTTTCAGAAAAGGCATGGGATCCCTACTTGCGGGTATATTGCTTACTTTCCTTATTTTCAGCTTTGCTCTTTGGGGGATTGGTGATCCACTTAGCACCCTTACATCTAATAATGTTGTGGAAGTGGGTGACGATACAATCACTGTAAATGAATTTGCTCAAAGTTTTGAAATGGAATTTCGCCAAAGTCAGGCTCGTTTCGGTGAAACATTCACAAAGGAACTCGCGGTTCAATTTGGGTTTGGTAATCAGGTTATTTCGCAAATGGCTGACCGCAAAGCTTTTGATGTTGAAGCACGAAATCTTGGCCTTAGGGTAACGGATGATGAATTACGCGATTATATAATGTCAATTCCAACCTTCCAAGATGAAACAGGCGCTTTTAACCGCAGTTATTTCGAACAAATCGCAGCAGGTCAAGGTTATGGCGTTCAACAATTTGAAGAATTAATGCGCGCCGATCTTGTTCGTGGACAATTTGTCGAAGCCATAATGAATAATATTGAAACACCCGATATTTCAGCTGATACATTAACAAAATATACAACAGAAAAACGCGTTGCCGAAGTTCTCACCATCCCCGCTAGCAACATGACTGCTATCGGTGAAGCAACAGATGAAATTCTTACGGCCTTTTATGATGATAATAACCCGTTATATATGGCACCTGAATATCGCGATCTAAGTTATTTTGAAATTTCAGCAAACGATATTGCTGCAACAATTGAAATTGATGATACTGTTGCTCGCGAAATGTATGAAAGTCGCATTATGAGCTACACTCAGGAAGAAGAGCGCGGCTTCGTTCAAATGTTACTTGATGATATGGATGCGGCCGAAGCGGCCATTGCCGACCTTGAAGGCGGCAAAGCATTTGAGCAGGTTTTATCTGACCGAACAGGTGACAGTGCAGAAGACAGTAAGTTTGAGCCACAAACCCGAGACGAGTTTGTTTCGCTATACGGTGAAGATGCGGCAAATGAACTTTATAGCCTTGCTGCTAATGGTTACACGCAACCGATTGAAACTGGTTTTGGCGTTTATATCTTTAAACTTGGTGATGTTAATGCTGGTTCAATAAGTACTTTTGAAGAAGTCAAAGAAGGTTTGGTTAAAACCCTTCAAATGGAACAAGCAATTGATCGCTTGTTTGATATACGCAATACCATCGATGATGAGCTTGCTGCTGGTGCACCACTAGATGATATTGCAGCCGTAATTAATGTTCCCGTTAAAAAAGTTATGAATGTAAGTATCGAAGGCATCATGCCTGACGGTAATGCTTCAAATGATTTACCACTCATTATCGACTTTCTTGATGTTGCGTTTACGTTAAATATTGGTGATGAACTTGAATTACGCGAAGGAATTTCAAATAAGTTTTATATGGTTGATGTGGAAAACATTATGGACGCCACCCTTAAGCCTTATGATGAGGTAAAAGATCAGATTGCCGAAGACTGGGCTGCCAATCGTCGCATAGAACTCGCTACCGAACTTGCGGATAAAATCACTGAAGAATTTAGTGCTGAGGGTTCCGCAGCCCTTGCGCTATCCGAATATCAAGATATCCAAAGTAGTGATTTTTCGGTAAACGAAGTGACTGTTGATCGGGCCAATGCTGACAATAGTGTTGCCACAGACATTCACGGCAGCATTTTTAGCCAAGAAGTGGGCGGTATTCAAAAAATTGCGGCCGCTGATGGTGATGGTTTTGTTCTCATTCGCGTAAAAGAACGTATTCTTTCAGCAGAAGTAGATGAAGAAGCTATCACGGGCACCAAAGATCAAATTAAAACGGCTATGCAAAATGATATGATGGGTGCCTTTACCAATCATCTTTATGATGCACTTCCGGTGTCTATTAACACTAATAATATTCAGGCAACACTTGACCTTCTTGTTACGCCAACTGATCAATAACGGTAAATAAAGCACCCTTATGACCACTTCCCCGGATAAATCAGACTTTTTAATGTCCTATAATGCGGGGAAAGCCGCAGTTGTTTCAACAACGCTTGTTGCTGATCTTGAAACGTCGGTTAGTGCTTATCTAAAACTTGCAGAAAATGAAGAATACGCAAGCCTTCTTGAAAGTGTAGAGGGCGGTGCTATTCGCGGGCGTTACACATTCATTGGTTTAAAGCCCGATATTATCTGGCGTGCTGATGGCGAAAACGCAGAAATTAATCGCAAAATACTTTCCGGTGTTTATGAAAAAGATTTCAAACCCTGTAATGAACCTAGTCTTGACAGCTTAAGGTCACTTTTCGCAGAAAGTCTGATTGATTTACCAGAAGGTATGCCTCCATCCGCCGCAGGTCTTATTGGGTATATGGGGTATGATTGCGTTCGTCTGATGGAAAAACTACCCGAGGCGAAACCGGATGTTATAGGCACTCCTGATAGTATGTTTATGCGACCTACAATAATGGTTGTTTTTGATAGTGTCACAGATTTAATCACAATTGTAACACCCGTAAGACCTGATGAAAATGTGAGCGGCGATCTCGCTTATCTTAGGGCCGAAGAACGGTTAAACGATATTATCGCGAAACTATCCGCTCCATTAAAAATCAACCCTGCAACACCAAGTAATATTGAATTTCAGGAACCGGCGTCCAACACCAGTCATGCCGAATATGAAAAAATGGTCATGCGTGCCAAGGAATATATCACAGCAGGTGATATTTTTCAGGTGGTCTTAAGCCAACGGTTCAGTATGCCGTTTAATTTACCACCCTTTTCACTTTACCGTGCATTAAGGCGCACGAACCCCTCACCCTTTTTATATTATCTAAAATTTGGTGATTTTTCGATTGTCGGATCCAGTCCCGAAATTCTAGTGCGACTGCGTGACGACGAAGTTACTATTCGTCCTATCGCTGGAACTCGACCGCGCGGCAAAACCGCCGCAGAAGATGTTGAAAACGCAAAAGACTTACTCGCCGATCCAAAAGAAGTAGCAGAGCATCTTATGCTTCTTGACCTAGGCCGTAATGATGTAGGACGCGTCAGCAAAGTAGGCAGTGTATCCGTCACTGACCGGATGATTATAGAATATTATTCGCACGTTATGCATATCGTATCAAACGTAACAGGCGAAATCGCGCCAGATTATGATGCGCTTAAAACACTTGCAGCAGGTTTTCCCGCGGGCACTGTTTCAGGGGCACCAAAGGTTCGCGCCATGGAAATTATCGATGAACTTGAAAAAGAAAAACGCGGCATTTATGCTGGCGCTGTCGGTTATTTCTCTGCTGATGGCAGTATGGATACCGCTATCGTGCTTAGAACAGCGATTGTGAAAGATAAAACCATGTACGTCCAAGCCGGCGCCGGCGTCGTTGCCAATAGCAATTGGAAAAGCGAATATCAAGAATGCGAGCACAAAGCCCGCGCCCTTATTAGAGCCGCCGAAGAAGCCGTTCAATTCGCCGAACTCGGTGATGGACAGTAAATTTATTTACTTTATTAATTCACTAACTCTATATCAAATGTGTGCAGGTCCGCATGACCATTTCGTTCGGGCATAAAATATAGTTTTAATTTACCATTCAATACTTCTGCCCAGAAGGGGTTGTGGCTGAGGACTATTCCGTCAGAAAGATATTTTGTAATCGGTATTTGATGAAGTATTTTCACTTTATCAGCAGAAATATCTATCAATTCTAGACCACCAAGTGAAAACTCGCCTATTGGTGTTTGATATGTTTGAACCCCGCCGCAGAGCATCGCGCCCATCCCCGCGTAATGACAATCCTGATAGTCGATATAATGACTAGGGTTTTTATGCCAGCTTTCCGAAATTTTTCTACCATTTTCATCTAATTTCCACCTATAGAGGCGTCGTCCCCCCCAACTAGATCCATGGAAATAATCCGTCATAGGATTATAAACCATATTTCCAATGTGATCATCGACAGAAAAAAACAAATCTGCCGTCATTTTTTGCGGATCAATTTTATAAATATTGCTTTTACTATTCGGGCGATATTCGCCGACAGGAACCCAAATATTCTTCCCATCAAAATCAATGCCGCCAGGATGATAGGCATCGCCATGTGTTAGTTCGAGCTTTGATATTAAATTGCCCCGTTCACTGAATTTAAAAAGCCACCCTCGCCCTTTACCAGCCGTTCGGGTAATAGAAAAATCTTCGATTGCATCGGTTTCAGCATAAGTTTGGGTTTTCTCTAGAACCTCTACCGCCGATAGGAAGAAATGCTTATCAATTTTCACCATGCCTTGCGTATGAAATGTTTTGAAATCTAATTTAACTATTTCAACCGCATTAAGATTTGAATTTTTATGAAGTTGCAAAAATGCATTTGCGATCGACATTTCATTTTTTTGTGCCATCAGGACAGAATTTTGAATAAAGAATAGAAATCCTAGGATAAGGGTTATTATTTTAATTCTGTTATTAAACATCAATCAGCAGCAAGGATTGTTTTAGCGTATTTTTTACTTACTGTTTGTGAGATAGGCACGATAGTGATACCCTTTTCTTTTAATGTCGGTATCCACCGTTTTAAAGCAATCACCGTTTCAGGATAAGGGTGGCCAATTCCAACCGCATTGCCGTTTTTCTTCGCCTTTTGCTCAAGTTCCTTAAGCTGTCCTAAAATATAATCAACTTCATTGGTATTATCCAAAAAAACATCGCGATTAATCACCGGAATTTCATTTTGATCCGCAAGTGATTCAAGCACACTGTTTGATGTGGTTTTACTATCAAGAACCAACAATCCTTTTTGTTTAACCACATTGAGAAGTCTTCCTACCGCCTCTTCATCTTCGGTGAATTTACTGCCCATATGATTATTGATGCCAACATAATTTTCAAATTGAGTAAGATTATAATTAATACTGTCCATTTGCACGCTAGGCTCAGTTGAGGATAATAAAGCATGTGGCCCAGGGTCCGCTTTTCCTTTTGGCTCCATTGGAATATGAACTAGAACATCATGACCGTTATTATAGGCATCATTAACTTGACTGCTAATATCGCTTGCATAAGGTAAAAACGCGAGCGTTAATGGCACGTCCATATCAATCATCTCTTTTGTGGTGCGTTTGACAATCCCTAAATCGTCGATAACCAAAATAACCGTTACATTGCCTTGTGGCACTGTAACAATCGGCGCAGCGTATTTTTGCCATTTTTGAAGCGCCCTCTCATTTCGTTGTGGTAATTTTACGGGTGGTTCCTTCGGTCTGTTTCGTCGCGTTAATCGTTCAAGAAAGCTTGGCCCCTTATCCATATCTGGAACGCGGGCGGAGACACCAAACCCCTCTTCATAGTCATATGTACGTTGATTGCTTAACGCATCCCATTTTAAATAAATACCCATGGCACAAAACCCGATGAATAGAAAATAAAAGCTCATCATCGTATATTTTATGATCGGTTTGCGGCGTTCTGGCTTTAATGGAATGGGGTTGTTCATTTGTGCTTATTTTAATCCAAAAATTATATTTCCGAACCCATTTTAAAAAAAACAAAAATAATCAATATCTGGGTGTTGAGATTTTTTACCATACTCTATAGTGTAACAAAATACCTTAATTAATAATTTATGAGTTCACAAACATAGAATGACCGATTTATTTGAAACGGCGACAGTTACCGCCGACTATTCCGCCAAGGATATCGAAGTATTAGAAGGACTTGAACCCGTCCGTCTACGCCCGGGAATGTATGTGGGGGGCACCGATGAACGTGCCCTTCATCATTTGGTTGCCGAGGTGCTTGATAACAGCATGGACGAGGCCGTCGCCGGATTTGCCAGCCGTATTGAATTAATTTTAAATGGTGATGGGTCCGTCACCATAACAGATAACGGACGCGGTATTCCGACCGATCCCCATCCAAAGCACAAGAATAAATCCGCACTTGAGGTTATTTTCACCACGCTCCATTCCGGTGGTAAATTCAATAGCAAAGTCTATGAAACATCCGGCGGTCTTCATGGTGTGGGGATTTCGGTTGTGAACGCCCTTTCCGAATGGACCGATGTTGAAGTAGCGCGTGACAAGCAAGTCTGGACCCAAAGTTTTAAGCGCGGCAAAGCACAAGGTCCCATTCAAAATTTGGGCCCGACACCAAATCGTCGCGGCACTAAGGTCACATTTCTTCCTGATCATGAAATTTTTGGCGCAGGAAAAACCAAATTCAAACCGTCTATCCTTTATAAAATGGCAAAATCGAAAGCCTATCTTTTTAAAGGTATCGAAATTCGTTGGGCTTGTGATCCATCGCTTATTTCTGAAAAGGAAAAAGAAAGTGTTCCTGAAAAAGAAACGCTTCATTTCCCGGGCGGCCTCAATGATTATTTAACCGTGTTGATGGAAAAACGAAATTGCGTCACAGAAGAAAATTTCCACGGTAAAGTGCCCCTTGCCGATGAAGCGGGGCAGATCGAGTGGGCGATTACTTGGCCGGAATATGGCGAAGGCAGCATTTCTTCCTACGCCAATACCGTTCCAACACCCCAAGGCGGCACCCATGAAAGCGGTGTGCGTGCCGCGCTTCTTAAAGGGATCAAAGCCTACGGTGAACTTATCGGCAATAAAAAAGCATCCAGCCTTACGGGCGAAGATATTTTTAATGGCGCATGCGTACTCATATCGCTTTTCATTAAAAACCCACAATTTCAAGGGCAAACCAAAGATAAACTTACCAATCCAGATGCATTACGGTTAACGGAAAATGCTTTACGGGATCATTTTGATCATTGGTTATCAGGCTCCCCCGCAATGGCAAATGATTTGCTAGGTTGGGCGCTGGAACGCATGGAAGAACGCCTGCGACGCCGTGCGGAAAAAGAAGTGAAACGCGTCAGTGCCACATCGAAACGTAAATTACGCCTTCCTGGTAAGCTTGCGGACTGTTCAAACGCCGAAGCAGACGGCACAGAAATTTATATCGTTGAGGGTGACAGTGCGGGCGGTTCCGCAAAGCAAGCACGCGACCGAAAAACACAAGCCATCTTACCGATCCGTGGTAAAATCCTGAATGTGGCAAGCGCCACTCGCGATAAGATCCGCGCCAATCAGGAAATTTCCGATATTAATCAGGCTCTCGGATGCGGCAACGGTGATAAATATCAGGAAGATCAGCTTAGATATGAACGCGTTATCATCATGACTGATGCGGACGTGGACGGTGCCCATATAGCAACGCTTCTGATCACCATGTTTTATCAGGAAATGCCGGAACTGATCAAAGGCGGGCATTTGTTTCTTGCGCAACCGCCACTATACCGCATTGCCCAAGGGGGCACTGTGCGTTACGCCCGTGATGACGACCATAAAGACGAATTGATGAAATCGGATTTCACAGGACGCGGAAAAATCGAAGTCAGCCGCTTTAAAGGTCTTGGTGAAATGCCGGCCGCGCAATTAAAAGAAACAACAATGCTACGCGGCAAACGTACATTATTAAAAGTGGTCATCGAAGAAGGCACAAGATTAGAAACAGCTGAAAAAGTTGATCAATTAATGGGGAAAAAACCGGAACTCAGGTTCCAGTTTATTCAGGAAAACGCGGAAAAAGTAGCGGATCTTGATATTTAAGGAAAGGAGAGATAATGAAAAAATTATCATTTATTTTGGCAACAATGCTGCTCGCGGCATGTGGATCGGAACAGTCATCCGCCCCCGCAGCCGATGAAAACAGCGGCCCAAAAGCAGATATGGTTCTAACGAACGGCAATGTTTTAACCGTTGAAGAAGCCATGCCAAATGCCGAAGCCGTCGCCATTGTCGGTGACCGTATTGCCGCCGTTGGCTCATCCGCTGAAATCGCCGCATGGATTGGTGACAGCACAGAAGTCATTGACCTCGCGGGACAAACCGCAATGCCCGGCTTCATCGAAGGACACGGTCATTACACAAGCTACGGTGACAGCTTTTACCGCCTTGAACTTAGATATGACAGCAGCTGGCAGAAAATCGTTGATAAAGTCGCCCGCGCCGCAGAGGGCGCAGAGCCCGGCGAATGGATTGTCGGTCGTGGCTGGCATCAGGACAAATGGACCGTTAAGGAAGACATCCTTGTTGACGGTGTTCCCATTCATGACAAGCTTTCCGCCGTAAGCCCAAATAACCCCGTAATGCTTATTCACACGTCCGGTCACGGCGTATTCGCCAATCAGGCCGCCATGGACGCAGCCGGCATTAAAGGCGACACCGTTCCACCAGAGGGCGGCGAAATCGTCCTGAAAGAAGACGGCACGCCATCAGGCATGATGCGTGAAGCAGCACAAGATGCTATCCGTGCCTCATTCGCCGAATTCGAAGCACTGCGTACACCAGAACAAGCCGAAGCTGAGCTGCGCCGCGCCATCATCACCGCCGGTGAAGAAAGCCTTAAATACGGCATCACATCATTTCAGGACCTTGGCACCACATACGCGGAAGTGGATTTACTGAAAAAAATGGCCGACGAAGGCAGCATCCCGGTCCGCCTTTGGATGGCGTTTGATATTCCTTATGAAGAGCTCGCGATCCCCGGCAAGCTCGAAGAATATCGTATGGTTGGTTATGGCAATAATTTCCTAACCGTGCGCGGTATCGGTGAAAAGGTGCTTGACGGTGCCCTTGGTACCCATGGCGGTTGGTTGCTCGAGCCATACACAGACATGCCAGAAAGTTACGGGCTTAACGTCGTCCCCGTTGAGGACATCAGAAAATCAGCCGACCTCGCCCTTGAATATGGCTATCAAATGGCCATTCAGGGGATTGGGGATCGTGCCACACGTGAACTTTTGGATATTTACGGCGCCATTAAAGAAGCCAATCCGGATGCGGACCTGCGCTGGCGCATTGAGCATCCACAAGTAATCCACCCGGATGATATTCCGCGTTTCGCCAAATACGGCGTTATTCCAGCGGCACAAGGCATTTTCGCATGTTCCGACGGCACATGGGTTGAAGACAGGCTTGGCAAGGACAGAACGCTAGAACGAAGTTACCTATTTAACACGCTTTATGAAGCGGGACTGACGCCCACCAATGGTACTGATCCCCCTGTTGATGAAATTGATCCGATTGCAAGCTTTAAATGTTCCGTAACACGCGAACTATCGGACGGCACCATTTTCCAAGGCGGCGAAGTTTATACCCGCGATGTGGCGCTTTACAGCTACACCATGGGCAACGCCATTGCCGCATTTGAGGAAGACATCAAAGGATCGATTAAAGTCGGTAAGCTCGCCGACATCGCGATCCTCAGTCAGGACATCACAACCGTTCCTGACAACGCATTAATGGACACCACGGTCAACATGACCATCCTCGGCGGTAAAGTGGTTTACACCAAGGAATAACCCCACTCGGTCACTCGCCGACTTGATTGGCGAGTCCATTTGGGAAAACTAAAATTATAATAGATTCGCAGATCAAGTCGGCGAATGACATAAAAAGAAAATAAAAATGAAAATCATTCCCTACTCAAATGACCATAAGGCGGATTATCTTGGGCTTTGGTACCGCGCCACAAAAATCGGTCACCCTTTTCTATCCGAAGAACAGCTTAGCGAACAGCGTGACGCGCTCGCCAATACCTATCTTGATATGGCGGAAGGCTATGTGATGATGGATAACGGCACACTGGTCGGTACCCTCGCCCTTTTCGATAATATGATAGTCGGCCTTTTTGTTGATCCGGATTTACATGGCAAAGGCATCGGTAAAAAACTGGTCGAATTCGCCGCCAATCTCAAAGGCGAGCTTCTCGTCGAGGTTTTCGAAGAAAACGTCGGCGCCCCCGACTTTTACCGCGCCGTCGGGTTTAAAGACCATGAAGAAAAATACGACGAAAACTTCCCGGATCATAGGTTGCTGATTTTAATGCGCTCATAATAAATTAATCAAGGTGAATCGTGTTTCACTTACTTACTTAATTACTACTCTATTCACAAGCCGCAATCATTTCAACTTCAACACCAAAGCCATAATGTAAATCTGACACTGGCACCACGCACCTTGCGGGTTTATGATCGTCGAAAAATTCTGCATAAATTTTATTAAAATCGGGCCAATTGGCGATATCGGCTACATAGACGGTGGCTTTAAGGACATCGTTTTTTGTGCACCCCGCCTCTTTTAAGATAGCATCCGCGTTCATCAGCACTTGTTTTGCTTGTTTTTCGAAATCATTCACATCGATATGATTACCGTCTTTGTCGATCGGAATTATGCCTGATAGATAAAGCAAACCGTTGTGTTTAACCGCTTGTGAATAATGGCCGCCGGGCGGCGCGGCATTTTCTGATAAAATGAATTTCATATTTTTTTCCTTTTTAAGTCAAACACGAGGGTACGAAATGGCCCCTTTATCGTCAATGCTGTTCATGTAAGTTATAAATGATTTGCGCATTTAAATTCTGTTGATTAAAGTTTAGATCATTAAATAAGGACAGATAGATGAGCATTGAATTTTTGATTACGTCGATTGCGGTGATTTTGTTACCGGGCATTGGTGTTTTATATACAATTGCCGTTGGGCTTGGACGCGGATTTCGCGCAAGCATTGTGGCGGCGGCGGGTTGCACAGTCGGTATATTACCGGCGGCGCTGGCGAGCATCATTGGATTAGCGGCGATTTTTCATACGAGCGCGCTGGCGTTTCAAGTGGTCAAATATTTAGGTGTGCTTTATATGCTTTATATGGCGTGGAATATCCTGCGGGATGGTGGCGCGCTTGATGTTAAGAAGGGTGACATAAATAAAGAGCCCGTTTCTATGATGCGTACGGCAGTTAAGGGTACTTTGATGAATGTTTTAAATCCTAAATTGTCGCTTTTTTTCCTCGCGTTCCTGCCGCAATTTGTTGAGGTTGGACATCCGGACGCCACGGCGACCATGTTTTTGCTCGCGGGGGTTTTTATGTTGCTAACCTTTATTGTGTTTTCAGGGTATGGGCTTTGTGCGTCCCTCGCCCATGAATATGTCATCAAACGTCCCGGGGTTTTAAAATGGTTAAAACGTTCATTTGCCGCAACCTTTGGGTTTTTGAGTGTACGGCTTGCGTTAAGCGATCGTTAGTAGACTGATCTAAACGTTGACATTCCTGCGATTATCCCTATTGTGCGCGGTATATTAGATAATCAATAGGAAAATAAGCACCGTATGAGTTTTGAATATTTGGGCCTTAGCGATAACGTACTCGCCGCCGTGAGTGAAGCAGGCTACACAGAGCCCACCCCCATTCAAAAGAAAACAATTCCAAGCACCCTGCAAGGGCGGGATATACTTGGCATTGCTCAAACCGGTACCGGTAAAACGGCAAGCTTTACACTTCCGATGATAGATATCCTCTCCCAAGGACGCGCCCGCGCCCGCATGCCAAGGTCATTAATATTAGAACCAACACGTGAACTCGCCGCGCAAGTGGAAGAAAGCTTTGATAAATACGGTAAAAATTCAAAGCTTACATGTGCGCTTCTTATTGGTGGTACCGATTTTAAAGGTCAGGTACAAAAACTTGATAAGGGTGTTGATGTCTTAATCGCGACACCAGGCCGTCTGCTTGATCATATGGAACGCGGTAATGTGATGCTTACGGGTGTTGAGCTATTGGTGGTTGATGAAGCGGACCGGATGCTTGATATGGGATTTATTCCGGATATTGAACGCATTTGTAAAATGCTGCCGAAAAAAATACAGTCACTTTTCTTTTCCGCGACCATGCCGCCAGGAGTTAAAAAACTTACGGATAGCTTTTTAAAAGATCCAAAAGAATTTGAAGTTTCCGCACCAACAACAACGGCCGTGACCATCGAACAAAAACTTGTGAAGTTTAGAGGCGACGACAGCTTAAAACGCAAAGTGCTGCGTCACTTGTTGGATGAGAATGATATTAAAAACGCGATTATTTTCTGTAACCGCAAAAAAGAAGTGAAGATCGTTAATAAGTCGCTCAATGTTCATAAATATAGCTCTGCGGAACTTCATGGTGATTTACATCAAGACACGCGAATGGAAGTACTCGCCAAATTTAAAAAGGGCGAAACACAAATATTGGTCGCCAGTGATGTTGCCGCCCGTGGATTAGATATCCCCGATGTGGGACACGTTTTTAATTTTGATGTGCCAAATATCCCAGAGGATTATATCCACAGAATTGGACGCACGGGACGCGCCGGGAAAGAGGGTAAATCATTCACCCTTAGCACCCAATATGATAAGAAATATTTGGATGCACTTCTTAAGTTTCTGAAGAAGGATATACCGCTTCTGGAACTGCCCGAAAACATCGTTAAAGAGTCGCCAAAAAAGAATCAAAAGGTAAATAAAGTTAAGAAAAATTACCAAAAAGACGATGTAAAAATCAATTCAGAAGAAAAAGTTTCTAATAAAGGTAAGAAGGTCATTGTCGGCATGGGAGACCATGTTCCAGATTTCCTAACACGTTAAATAGTTGAATATATTCAATTTTTTTACTAAAAATTACATTATAACATGACAAAACTATAGTTAATTTTTTCTTAACTAAGCTATTGATTTTTATCAGCTTTTCTTATTATAAGTAGTTAACTTTATATTAAATATATATCTCATATACTTCATTGTAATTGGGGGGATATGTTAGTTCTAGATTTGCGTATATTAGAAAACAATAATAAAAGAGATCTTAAGTAAATGACTAAGTTTTTATCCGATAGCGACAAAGAATTCATCTGGGGAAATTCCAGCAACGCTATTAGCGTGATGACCTAATATCAGGTCGTTCCAACGCCGAAAAATTATCATCTTTGGTATACCTATTCTGCTAAGTCCGATATGAATTTAACCAAAGTCGTCGACAGCATGATTGAAAAGAAGATGACATTTAACGAAGAGCTTAGTGAAAAGCTTTACGAGAAATTCTTCTCTGCTGAAAAAGAATTAAAAACGATCGTTGAAACTGGTGCGACATTCCAAAAAGAATTAAAGAAAATCGTTTCCGTCTTAAAAGAAACCGGTGAAGACACAAGTCTGCATACAAATACATTGATGGAACAGATGAGTAAGCTCTCCGACTTTGAAGGAGCAAATGAATTAAAAGATATTGTTAAAGTAATTATTGACGATACTGATAAAATGCAGGCTCAAAGTCAGAAACTTGAAAGTAAGCTTGAAGAAAGTACTTTTAAAATCGAAAGCCTGCAGTCGAATTTAGAAAATGCCAGAATTGAAAGTCGCACGGATGCCTTAACGAATATCGGTAACCGCAAGTTTTTCGAAGAAAAAATTGAAGAATATGTTACGAACCATAAGAAGCTCGGACACGACTTATGTCTTATCCTTTGTGATATCGATTTCTTTAAGAAATTCAACGATAACTTTGGACACCAAATCGGTGATCAAGTGTTAAAAGTTGTTGCCCATGTGATCAAAAAAGAATTAGGACTTCAAGGTTCAGCAGCACGTTACGGCGGCGAAGAATTTGCCATACTGCTTCCTAAAGCGAAACTTGGTGATGCCATTGAACTTGCTGATCATATTCGAAAAGTAATTTCAGAACGCATTATTAAAAATAAAAATACGGGCGCCAATTTTGGTCGCATTACGATGTCATTTGGTGTCGCCAGTATGAATGCGAACATGACCGCAGATGATTTAATTCAGAAATCAGATTCAGCGCTATATTTATCAAAAGCAAACGGTCGCAACATGGTTCAAAGTGAACTTGAACTAGATCAGGTCGTAGACGGAAAACAAAGCGCCTAATAGCAATTTAAACAAATATCAAAGTGCCATTTCCATTATGGGTATGGCACTTTTTTTATGGGATTTACTTAAATCCCATATATATTTCGAGCTGCGCGGTAATCCCTTTGTTTTTTAATCCAGCCTGACGGGCTTTGGTAAGGGCTTCTTTGGCTGAGTTCTTATCAACATTGAATAAATGTGCCGCAAGGATCATTGATGCACGATCCCCGGATCCGCAATGAACAAAAACATCGCCGTCATCGGTTTCTGAAATTAGGTTTAGTGCTTTTTCAAGCTCCGCTAAATTTAATTTGTTATCTTTAATATCGCCATAGCGGTCATTATAAATACGCGCGCGCATGAATTTCAAGCCAGCTTGTTCAACGTACTTTTGTTCTTCAAAACCTTTATTTTCTTTTGCGGCGCGGTTCGTAATCACCGTTGTTATGCCGCGCTCTTTCATCATGCTAATGGCTTCTGGGCTTGGTTGGCTCGCGATATAAAAGTTTTTATATTTTACAACATTTTTTAAACCGCCAAACGGTTCAACTTTTCTAACCGTTTCTTCGATCATTTGATGATAGCGCGGCACGCCCCATTCTGATTGTAGGCCAGCCGCCGTTGCCATTTTAAATGCCTCTTCTTTTGAATAGCCATAATCGCGATATAGAATGGCGCCCAATGTTGATGCAACGCGCTGTCCATGGCTGCAATGAAGTAAGATTTTCTTACCCTTTTTTGATGCTTTATCAATTTCTTGTTTTATTTCTTCAAGCGCAGTATGGCTAAATCCTACTTCAAAAGAAGGCTCGGTTAGATAAGGAATTTGTTTATATTCAATCCCCTGCTCTTCTACGACGGCTTTTTCATCAAACCCGAGATCTTCATTAAACTCACGGACATTGATAACTAGATCAAAACCTTTGTCTTTA
>NZ_CBFIEP010000085.1:0-2117 GCF_965661635.1 Pseudemcibacter sp.
TCGCTATGACACGATTGCGCCTCCCGCTTTAAATATGCTGAAATTCATTGTGGAAAAATGCGATCACTATAATGTTCCATTAACGCTTTGTGGCGAAATCGGCGGCAAAGCAATTGGCGCACTGGCCTTAATTGCACTTGGTTTTCGTCGACTTTCTGTTGCACCGGCCGCCATTGGCCCTGTCAAAATGATGATTCGTAGTCTTGATTTATCAATGGCTGAGCCTCTTGTTGAAGGATTGCTGAGTCGTTCTGACCATAGCGTTCGAGCAGCCCTTGAGGACTTCGCACGCGCGAATAACATCAAAATTTGATGATTCAAGGCCATTTTTCCCTATATTTACCATAAGTTGCACTTTTTTGTTGACTCATTGCATTAATATAATGTTGACTTTTATTCCTTGGGGAAATTGTGAGTATTCTGCGCAAAAAAAGTAATAGTTAGAGCCGTTTAACTAAATAATAATGATTTTTGGTTATGGTTAATACGTTAAGCCGCCGTATCCAAAATTTTTTTACTAATAAATAAATTTAAATACGACCTAAAAAGAAGATATTACGGCAAATATTACAAAAGAGATGTTTTTGTGATCATGAAGCTGGGGATTAGAAGTGAATAAAATAAGTACAGATATTAAAGCCGAACAAGAATTAGAAAGTGTTGGCAAAATTATAAAAAAAGCTCGGCAAGAGCATTCGGTTCGTAATCTGAATACTATTGCAGAAGAGCTGTGCATTAGACCACATTTATTAGAAGCACTAGAGCAAGGTAATTTTAACTCTTTTCCGGCTGCTTGCTATGCAACTGGTTTTCTTAGAAACTATGCAACATTTCTTGGATTAGATACTGCGGATATTATTGCAAAGTATGAAGCTGAATATGCCGGCTCAAAAGAGAGCGTCGTTTTGAGTTTTCCAGAAGCGGATCATCAAAATGATTTTCCCATTAAAAGAATGGCGGGCGTTGCGTCCTTATGCATTGCAATTTTCGCAGGCGTTTGGGTTACAAATAATAGCTTGGATGCTGAGGAAGCAACGGATGTTATAGTCAAGACAACGACAAAACCAACACTTGTTGTGGAAGAAATGCCAGAGAAAAAAATAGCCGTTCAAGAAGTCTCTGCGAAAGCACCAATTGCTGAAAAAGAAAATATGGTTATTGCTGCGCCTGCAATGGGCGGTGCCATCAGTTTTCAAGCAAATGATGATGTATGGGTTCGCATTTCTTCTGAAGATGGCGAAACAGTAATTGAAAAACTCATGACGAAGGGGGAAAGTCTCATTCCACCTGATCAATCCGGTTTAATGTTAATGACAAATAATGCTGGCGCTCTTACCGTATCTTTGGGCGATAATATTGTTAAAAGTCTTGGATTAGAAGGACAAATTCTTGAGAATGTGGCCTTAATTCAGGAAAAATTGATAGAATTATCCATGCTGAGATAATAAAAGTTCATATTTAGCACATAAAGTAATTTCAAATCTCCTCTATCCTTGGTATTAAAGAGCCAATAGATCTAGAGGAGATTTTTTTATGCCTCCAGTAACAATTAAGGTTTGAATATGAGCATACGTCCTTACCGAGATATTATCAGAAGGAAATGTCGACAAATAATGGTGGGCGATATTCCTGTTGGCGGTGATGCGCCTATATCGGTTCAGTCGATGACCAATACATTGACTACTGATGTGAAGGCAACAATTGCTCAAATCCATGCTCTTGAAGAAGCCGGTGCCGATATTGTAAGGGTTTCCTGTCCTGATGAAGCGTCGACCAAAGCTTTAAAAGAAATTATTGATAACGTATCTGTCCCGATTGTTGCGGACATCCACTTTCATTATAAGCGCGGTATTGAGGCCGCAGAGGCTGGCGCCGCTTGCTTACGCATTAATCCTGGTAATATCGGTAATGAAGAACGCGTTCGTGAAGTCGTTAGGGCGGCAAAAGATCATAACTGTTCTATGCGGATCGGTGTAAATGCGGGATCACTTGAAAAACATTTACTTGAAAAATATGGCGAACCCTGCCCTGATGCCATGGTTGAAAGCGCACTCGAACATGCGCGTATTTTAGAAGATAATGACTTCTTTGAATTTAAAATAAGCGTGAAAGCATCT
>NZ_CBFIEP010000086.1:0-9333 GCF_965661635.1 Pseudemcibacter sp.
GGAGTGGCATATTGATTTTGTAAAAGCCCGAGCAGATTTTCTGAATAAAAAATAAGAGTTAAGATAAGCAGCGAAAATGCAAGCGAAGGTTCGGTGCTAAACATTTGCATTGCTACACTTAGTATAATGAGAAAGCCGGGATAAAGTGCTGAAGCACCAAAAGGAAATTTTGGTGTTGGGAAATTAAGTACGAGGTAGGCACCGATTGAAGCGATCAAAATCATCATTAAATCAACACTTAAGGGAATGTCTGCGCCTTTAGCAACAACGAATAATCCAACAGCCGCCCAGAACAAGGAGACTGGTGCTTGTAATGCATTATATTGAATTTCTTCAAGTTTTAAAAAGAGTATGATTGCAATTATCGCAATAAAGGCAAGGGCATAAATATTAATACGAACAATAGGAAAAGTCGCGTTATTCGCATATATCCAGAAGACTACCAATATCATTAATGCGATATGGACTTGCGGTGATAGAATGCTCATTTTAGGATATCTGTCTTGTAACATCCCAAAAATAAGTGAAATAAAACAAATGAAAAAGAGTTGATCCGTATTTGTCCTTATAGGTAATGTGGGGATGCCATAGGAAATAAGCAAAGTAATAATAAATGCAATGATTAATGAAGAATTGGCGATCGTGTGGCCAATGCCTTCACCGGCAAAATAACGGAATAACCCATGCCCAATAATAGTAATTACCGCCGGTAACACCATTAGCATCATGATTGGGTCATTAAAATCTAGCACTTATTATTCCTCAATGGTGGATCGATGTTAAAATCTATAGGAAAGTGACTCTCCTAACAACATCGTTTTTATGGGTTTATAAAATTACTAATAGCAATCTTGGTGAAAAAACTTAATTTTTCTAAAAAAAACACAAAAAAGTGATAAGTGATATATTTATCATTTCACTTAAGAATTAGCTCTAATTTATTGAAATATATAGTTTTTCAAGGTTTTTATGACTGTGACATAAAGAGCACAGTGTGATATAAATGTTTAAGTTAAGTTATTGTAAAATATAGGCTATTTTATGCTTGCAATATAATATTTTAGGCATAAATATAATGAGTAACAAGGCTCTTGGTGTAGGAGTTTTTTGTTACCGCTCTTTAGAGCATTTCCTCCCTAGACTTGGACCATTCGGAAAACCGGATGGTCCTTTTTTCCTTTATACGCATAAAATTTTTTCAATGTCTTCGTTTAATGATTTGATCAATTCAGTGATGATAAGTTTCATATCTTGCGCCTGCGGTTTGAGGGCGCGATTATTTTCATCTAAATACAGAGATTTCTTAATTTCGATTTGAATTGCGTGTTTATTTTCATTTGGATGTCCATAATGATTGGTATTATATCCGCCCGCAAAGGGGTTATTCATTACGACCTTAAGTTTATGCCTTTTAAAATGTGCTGCAATATATTTCGTTAACTCATCATTGCAGCTATTTCCATATAAGTTGCCAAGTATAATATCGGGCTGCTTTCTTAAGGTTTTAAAATTCAAAAATTCATAAGACGGCATTGAATGGCAATCTATCAATACTGAATAACCGAACTTTTGATGATCTTCGTGCAATAAGTGATTAAGTTTTTCGTGAATTGGGAAATAAAATTGTCTAATTCGGCTTTCTGCCTCTTCAAACGGAATTTTTGTGAAATATATTTCTTTTCTTGTATATGCATATTTTGCAATTGAGCCATATCCAATGTCGACTTTATGAGTGCGATCTATTAAATCATCGGGTATTTCGCCATAAAACATTTCTTGGTCCAGTTCATAGGCTGCTCTGTTGGTGTCCATGAAACTTCGTGCATATTGGTTCGTGAATAACACTGAACCATGATTAGGTGCTTGATCGTATAGTCTATCCACGAAACTATCGCCCGAGCAAAGTAGAGTATGTTTATCCACTGTGGTCTGACTTAAAAACCCATCAGGAAAGCATTCTCCGCTATGGGGAGAATTATAAATTATATTATTCGTTTTCTGGTCAGCTTTTAAAAGTGAGTACAAAATCATAAATATAGGCTACAAAATAGTTCTAAAAAAAAATAGATAAAAGTGTATTTTCTAGGTAGACTTTACAAAATATTAAGGCAATCAGCATATAAACGATTGAAAAGATTAGATTGTTACTAAAAATGGTTAAGCAAAGTGCTACGAATTTTACTTGCTGAAGATGATGAAACGATGCGCATGTTTTTAAGCCGCTCGCTTGAAAAAGCAGGCTATGACGTAGTCACTGTTTCACATGGTGCTGAAGCAATACCTTACCTAACAAATGAAAAATTTGATCTTTTATTGACTGATATTGTTATGCCGGGCATGGACGGTATTGAACTTGCTCGTCGTGCAACAGCCATGCATGAAGAATTGCCTGTTATGTTTATTACCGGTTTTGCAGCAGTGGCCATGGACCGTACAAAAGAGCGTCCAAAAAGCTCAAAATTATTGCAAAAACCATTTCATCTTCGCGATTTAGTTGATGAAGTAGAGGGTATTTTAGCGGCATAATCTTTAATTTGTTAAATATTTATGAAATCACTAATTATTTATTTGTGGTTATTGCTTTTTATCCTTTAAGGTTAGTTTTGAATAACCATAATTAGTGAAAAGAATAAGTATGCTTGATATCTCAGCACAAGATGTGTCCCCAGAAACTAAATATTTATCAGAATATAAAAAACCAGATTTTTCCATAACAACTGTGGATTTAAACTTTGATTTAAATGAGGATGTTACACATGTGACATCGCGATTGCATATTAAACGTCAGCAAGGGGATAACTCACCCTTAATTCTTGATGGTGAAGACATGACATTGATTTCTGTTGTCATTGATGGAAAGAATGTTGACTATGATTTAGATGACGAGACGCTAACAATTCATGATGTGCCCGATGAATTCGATCTAATGATTGTGAATGATATTGATCCAGCGAGTAATACAGCCCTTGAAGGACTTTATGTATCAAATGGTATGTTCTGTACGCAATGTGAGGCTCAAGGTTTCCGTCGCATTACTTATTTCTTAGACCGCCCTGATGTGATGGCAAAATTCAAGGTTCGAATTGAAGGTTTTAAAGCAAATTATCCAGTTCTGCTGTCAAATGGCAATGAAGTTGAACGGGGAGAAGCCGAAAATGGCAGACATTATGTCGTTTGGGATGATCCGTTTCCAAAACCAAGTTATTTATTTGCTTTGGTTGCCGGTAATTTAGGATGCACTGAAGATCATTTCACCACCAAAAGCGGTATGGATGTAACCTTAAGGATTTTTACAGGGGAGCAAGATCTGGATAAATGCCCTCATGCTATGGAGAGTTTAAAGAAATCCATGAAGTGGGATGAGGAAGTTTATGGTCTTGAATATGACTTGAATATTTTTAATATCGTCGCCGTAAGTCATTTTAATATGGGGGCAATGGAAAATAAAAGCTTAAACATTTTTAATACTAAGTGTGTGCTAGCTAAGGCGGAAACAGCAACAGATACTGATTTCTCATTTGTTGAGGCCGTTGTTGCACATGAGTATTTCCATAATTGGACCGGTAACCGGGTTACTTGTCGTGATTGGTTTCAATTAAGCTTGAAAGAGGGATTAACGGTATTTCGCGATCATGAATTTTCTGCTGATATGGGCAGCCGTGCGGTAACCAGAATAAATGATGTAAGAACTCTACGTCAGCATCAATTTGCTGAAGATAGCGGGCCTATGGCACATCCAGTGCGTCCTGAATCTTATATTGAAATAAATAACTTTTATACCATGACGGTTTATGAAAAAGGATCGGAAGTTATTCGAATGATGCATCGTTTACTTGGTGCTGAGAAATATAGAAAAGCAATGGATCTGTATTTCGAAAGACATGATGGTCAGGCCGTTACATGTGAAGATTTTGTTTGTGCTATGGAAAATGGATCTGGTGTTGATTTAAGCCAATTCAGATTGTGGTATAGCCAAGCGGGAACTCCGGAAGTCAGTGTGACAAGCCATTTTGATAAAAGTGCGAAGAAATATGAACTTACTTTCAAGCAATCCATTCCTGATACACCTGGTCAGACAGATAAAAAGCCCATGCATATTCCTGTTGAATTGGGCTTAATTGATCGGTTCGGGCAAGAATTGTTGCCTGGTGGTAACATTATGCTTGATTTAAAGGAAGAAGAACAAGTTTTCACTTTTGAAGGACTGGAAGAAAAGCCGATCCCTTCAATATTGCGTGGGTTTTCAGCACCTATAAAACTTAGTCATGATTTAACGCGCGATGAATTAATATTCCTGATTGGGTACGACACTGATAGCTTTAATCGATGGGAAGCCGCGCAGACCATATCTACAAATATAATATTATCAATCGTTGATGATTTGAAGGCTGATGGTCCCAAAGCACTTGATCCAAAATTTATCGAAGCACTTCGAATGGTTTTGATGGATAAGTCATTGGATAAAGCCTTTATAGCGGAAATGTTAGCATTACCATCCGAGAGCGTCTTAGGGCAGAAAAAAACGCCAGTAGCGGTCGATGGAATTCATACAGCAAGGAAATATGTGGTGAGTGAGTTGGCATACGCATTGAAGGATGAATTGCTTTCTACTTATCAAGCGTGTCTTACGGACGACCCATATGAATTTACGCCCGAAGCTACTGGGCAGAGACGTCTAAAAAATATGGTCCTTGGGTATTTAATGGAAATTGCTGACGAAAATATTTTTAAAATTTGCCGTGATCAATTTTATTCAAGTAATAATATGACGGACGAAATAGCGGCGTTCACTTATTTAGTTGATAGTGAAAGTGCTGACCGTGAAAAAGTAATCGATGACTTTTATGATAAATGGCATAAGGATCAATTAGTTCTTGATAAATGGTTTAGTGCACAAGCAATGTCGACGCGTAGTGGCGTATTAGATCAGATGGATGAAATGAATAATCATAAAGATTTCGATTTGAAAACACCAAATCGTGTGCGTTCACTAATCAGCGTATTCTGCGGTTTAAATCAAGTGAGTTTCCATGATAATTCGGGAAGGGGATATGAATTTCTTGCACGTAATATCAAGGCTCTTGATCCTTTAAATCCACAAATTGCAGCAGGCCTGGCTAAGCAGCTGACCAGATGGAAGTCTTTTGATAAAGATCGCCAAAAGATGATGATTTCAACTTTGGAAGATATTCTAAAGCAAGAAGGTCTTTCCAAACATGTGTACGAAATTGTCTCAAAAAGCCTAGCTTAAATTAAATAAGTATTTTTCAGTATATCCTATTAATACATAGTAACTTTCTAAATTAAAGTTACTATGTTAGCTTCTTAATATTCATAATTAAATAGGGTGTAAAAAATGAGTTCTACTTTTAAAGACATACGTTCATATAGACTATCAAATATTGATATGATGAGGGGGCTTGTCATTATTATAATGGCACTTGATCATGTAAGAGATTATTTCTATTTCAGCGGTACGAGCCTCTCTTTAAGCGATCCTGCTATTGATGGGGGGTATTATATTACGAGATGGATCACGCATTTTTGCGCCCCGGTTTTTTATTCTTAGCAGGAACGTCGGTCGGGTTAATGCAGGAACGCAGATCACGTAAAGAGCTATCTAAGTTTATCCTAAAGCGCGGTATTTGGCTCATTTTCTGTGAAATTGTTCTTATTTCAACAGCACTGACTTTTAGGCCTCTTGGTGATGAAATGACAGGAGGCGGTATATTTGCCTTCTTACAAGTTCTCTATGCTTTAGGTATAAGCATGATTGCTTTATCAGGATTATTATTTCTGGGTGCAAGAAATTGTTTGATCATTGGCGCTGTTATTCTTTTAGGGCATAATTTTATCGGCGGATTTTGGCCAGAAGCACAGCCATTTTCTCAACCAGATGTCCCGTTTTGGGTAACATTGATGACACCAGGCACTTTTCTTATAATTCCTTTTTATACCGTCGTAATGTATCCACCAATTCCATGGATTGGGGTTATTTTAATCGGGTATGGTAGTAGCTTTATTTTTAAAAAAGAGCCGAGTGAACGAGATGCATTGCTTAGAAAAATTGGTTTTTCATTTATAGGTGCGTTTATCGTCTTGCGTTTTATAGGGATATATGGTGACCCAAATACATGGCAAGTTCAGGAACTCGGATTATTTTCAACAGTTTTTGATTTCTTTGGTGTCACAAAATATCCACCCAGTTTGTTGTTTCTATTAATGACGTTAGGGCCAACGGCAATATTATGTTCATATGCCGATCAAATCAGTGGGAAAATTAAAGATATACTTGTGATGTTTGGAAGAGTTCCATTCGCCTTTTATGTAGTTCATTTCTATCTTATTCATGTGTTATGTGTTTTCTTTGGAATATGGCAAGGGTACGAAGCACATCAACTGGCTCATATGTTCCCTTTCTTTCCAGAGGGATACGGTACAAATTTAATAGGAGTATATCTCGTATGGGGTTTGGTGATTGCTATGATGTATCCATTTTGCAAATGGGTATATAAGGTTAAATCTCAAAGAAAAGATTGGTGGCTAAGTTATTTATAAGACCATTAAAAAAGGCCGCTGAATACAGCGGCCTTTATCATTTAATATTACCAAACTTTATTTCTGATATTTAATGTCACCATGAACAATGGTTAGTACTGCGTTTGATGACATAATTTGGTCTTCAGGAATTGTCATAATGTCTTTATCAAAAACAACAACGTCCGCTAGTTTACCTGTTTCAATGGATCCAAGCGCATTTTCTTGGAATGCTGCATAAGCGCCCCAGATGGTCAGCATTTTTAATGCTTCTTCGCGGGTAACGGCATATTCAGGATGCCAGCCTAATGCTGAAAAACCACTTAGGTCTTTACGCGCAACGGCGGCATAAAATTCAATGCGTGGGTCACCAATTTCAACGGGTTGATCAGATCCACCTGGAATAATAGCCCCTTTATCTAGGAATACACGCCAGAGATAAGCATTTTTAAGACGTTCTAGACCAAGACGGTCCTCTGCAAAGTGCAAGTCACCAATAGCATGGGAAGGCTGCATTGATGGTAGAACATCTAAGTCAATGAAGCGGTCAACATCATTGGGTTGCACATTTTGCGCATGTTCGATACGCCACCGAACATCGTTTACTTTACGCTGTGATTTTGGAACTTCATTAAATGCCATTTCATAAGCATCCAGAACTTTGCGGTTTGCATCGTCACCGATAGCATGTGTTTCAACTTGAATGCCTGCTTTAAGAGCATCAACGAGAAGAGGCTTTATTTCCTCTGGTGTATAACGCATAAGGCCGCGGGTATCATAATCAGCATATGGTTCAATAAAGGCTGCACCACGAGATCCGAGCGCACCGTCCATAACAATTTTAATGTCACGAACCGTTAGATAATGATCTGGATCAATGATTGCGCCTTGCTCGACAAGCTGCGTGGCGCTGTCACCATAACCCATGGCATCATAGATACGGTGTGCTAATTTACCTTCTGCGTGAAGTTCTTTCATCAGATTAAATGATTCCCATGAGCTACCTGCGTTTTGAAAACCAGTCCAACCTAATGAAACATTACGTTCTGTACCCGCTTGAATTGCGCGTTTGTTATCAGCTGGTGTTGGGGAAGGGATCAGAGGGCGCACATAACGCATAGCCGTATCAATTAACATGCCTGTTGGCTCACCATTTTCATCAAGGTTAATGTGGCCACCAACGGGGTTTTCGCTTTCGCCGGTAATGCCAGCCATGTTCATAGCGACCGTATTTATAACGGAGGCATGACCATCAGCGCGTGTTAAATAAACGGGACGATCTGGAACGATTTCATCGAGTTCTTGACGTGTAGGAAAACGTTTTTCCGGCCAAACTTTTTCAATCCAGCCACGCCCCACGACCCATGGCTGATCTGGATTTGCATCGGCGTATTCTTTTACGGCAGCAAGCATTTCAGCTAAACTATTAATCCCTTGAAGGTTTAAGTTAACTTCGCGAAAACCAACGCCGGAAATATGACCATGTGATTCAATGAAGCCCGGATAAACGGCTTTCCCGGCTAAATCTATTATATTCGCGTCGCCACAAGTGTATCTTGCGGCACCGTCATTATCTCCTACATAAATGAATTTGCTGTCTTTAATGACAATTGCTTCTGCGGAAGGGTTATTTTCATTTACGGTATAAATAGTACCGTTTGTTAAAACGAGATCTGCGGCAGTACAGGCAGCTGCGTTAGTTGCATTATCACTGCTCGTTTGTTCACCAGAACAAGCCGCCAGCATACCAATTGCAGCTGATGCTAGTAAAAGTTTTTTGATCATTAAAGTTTCCTCATATATTTTCGATTAAATCTGTTTTGTTATAATATTCACAAGATAAAACTTTAGGTAGGTAAAATACAAATTGTTTTTACAGAAAAGTTATAATTTTATTATGATTAAAGGGAAAAATAAGTATAAAAAAACAAGAGTTGGAAAATAGAACGCTTTATTTTCGAGCTCTTGTCATGAACAGTTGTTCAATTCTTTAATACGGCATTAAACATATGTTTATTGATTTCCTAGTAAGTGCTCTAAGTACCAGTAAATATGACTTTTATGTCATTTTTATTCCAGTAGCATCTTGTAAGATCCACCTAGTTCTAGTATAAAAGGGTGGATAAAAAGGTGGATACGATTACCGACGGATCCCATTATGTTGGTGAATATAAAAATGGTAAAGGAAACGGCCAAGGTACACATACCTTAGTTAATGGGCAAAAATACGTTGGAGAATTTAAGGACAATAGTTACTTCGGACAGGGCAAATTCACTTGGCCAAATGGAGAATTTCTTGAAGGTTATTTTGAAAATAGCAACTTAATTAATGGATTTATGGATCGTACATATAATGGATCCCATTATGCGGGTGAAATTAAAGCGGGTAAAAAAAATGGCCTCGGCATTAATACTTTTCCAAATGGTCGCGTTCAAGAAGGTTTTTGGAAAAACGATCAATTTCAGTATACCCAGGACATTGGCTCCCCCCGAACAATTACTCGAAAAGAACCAGAGTATAATGATGAAAACTCCAATGGGGCTTATAATCAAATTCCAGACGACAAGGAAATTACCGCATCCTCTGGCAGTGGTTTTGCCGTCTCTGATGATGGTTATATCATCACGAATAATCACGTCATAGACCAGTGCCAGAGCGTCGTAATTCACTTTGAAGGTGAAGAAATACCTGCAACCGTAGTAAGTTATGACACTCAGAATGACCTTGCTTTGTTAAAGGGAAATTTTTTACCTCAAACAGTATTTCCATTGAGTAACAGTCGTCCAGAATTGCTC
>NZ_CBFIEP010000087.1:0-1816 GCF_965661635.1 Pseudemcibacter sp.
TATTGATGAACTTGAAGATCATCAAAGAGGAATTTATACGGGGGCGATTGGTTATTTTACGCCGCAAGGTGATATGTGTTTTAGTGTCCCAATTAGAACGATGACGATTAATAAAGAAGGCCAAGGTGAACTTGGTCTTGGTGGGGCTATTGTTGCCGATTCAAACGCAGAAGAAGAATATAACGAATGTTTATTAAAAGCATCATTTGATACCAATAACCATCCTCGTTTCGACCTTATTGAAAGTTTAAAATATTCACCGACCCAGGGATACCCATTTCTTGAAAAGCACCTTGAAAGATTAAATAATTCGGCAAATTATTATTTGTTTAATATAAATATTGATGATGTTAGAGCAGAATTAGTAGAACATGCCGAATTATTAAACTGTAATGAAAATGAATTTTTTAAAGTTCGGTTGTTGTTATCCAAAGAGGGAAATGTGACTATTACTTCTGAAAAGATAATTGAAATGAATGAAGAAGTTATACCCCTTGCCGTGTTGTCCTCATCTTCAATAGATAGTGAAAATCCATTTTACTTTCATAAAACAACAGAACGAAATTTTTACCAAAGTGAGCTTGCTAAATACCGTAAACTAACAAATTGTTTTGATGTTATTTTTTTGAACGAGAAGAAAGAAGTTACTGAAGGTAGTTTTACTAATATTTTCATAAAAAAAGATGGTTTATATTATACACCGCCGATTGAATGTGGATTATTACCTGGTATATACCGAGATCATTTACTGGATGATGAGAATTTTAAGACGATAGAAAAAAAACTTAAGATTTCTGATCTAAAATCGGCTGATGAGGTCTATTTGTGTAATTCCGTTAGAGGTCTTCAAAGGGTTAATATTCAATTAAATATAGATTAAATCCGCCCCTATTTAGTTAAAATTAGCAATAAAAATAAATTTTTATGTTTTGTTTTCAAACACTTATCTTATTAACTGTAAGTGTTCGTTTTACTATTTATTAACAACTTCCATGCATAATTACACTATAGCGTAACATTTGGGATTAACGAAAAACCAAGCCGTTACAGATTTTAGTAAACTTAAACCTCGGGGTTAGAATATGCGAGTATTAGCAGTTACATCACAAAAGGGCGGGTCGGGTAAAACGACTTTAAGCGGACATTTAGCCGTACAAGCCGAACTTGCAGGAGCGGGGCCAGTTGTTTTGGTTGATACCGACCCACAAGGAAGTTTAACGGCCTGGTGGAACGAACGCGAAGCGCCAACCCCGGCATTTGCGCAGACCAATGTATCAAGATTGCTTTCTGATCTGGATCAATTGCGTGAACAAGGTTTTAAACTGGCGATTATTGATACCCCACATGCGATTACACTTGCTATTCAAAGTGTAATTTCAGTTTCAGATTTAATTGTTATTCCAACACGTCCTAGTCCACATGATTTAAGGGCAGCCGGAGCGACTGTTGAGCTTGCTGATAGAAGTGATAAACCGTTTATGTTTGTGATCAATTCAGCGACACCAAGAGCACGCATTACTAGTGATGCAGCAATTGCATTATCGCAGCATGGTACAGTTTCCCCGACCACAATTCACCAACGTACGGATTTTGCATCAAGCATGATTGATGGTCGTACAGTTATGGAAATTAACCCAAAATCAAAATCAGCAGAAGAAATAGCAGATTTATGGGAATATGTAAGTGACAGACTTGAGAAGAATTTCAGAAGAATAGTATTCCAACATCAAGCTCAGCAATTAAGACGTACTCCGTCACAAAGTGCAGGGTTTGGCCGTCGTCAGGCAGAAGTATAAAGCAGGGATAAACAAGATGA